>JACCSE010000590.1 GCA_013813145.1 Gemmatimonadales bacterium | reverse complement strand
CGCTGAATCCATCGTACGTACGCTTCCTCGGTGCGGCGGCTGTAATGCAGGAGGCGGGCGACTTGGCGCACCTGGGGGATGAGCTTGAGCGGCGGCGCCATACATCTCCAACCCTGCGCTAGGCGGTGCCGGGCGGCCAATCAGAACTGCGCCGAACGGCGCAATTTCGCTGCACAAGCGGCAAGAGGCCGCGGCGATGGTGCGTGGGGTTGGGGGCTGAACAACGCCGGGTTCACCCCGTCGCCCCGAACCCCGCCGCAATACAATTGATCGACAAGAGCAGCGCCGAGAGCTGCTCTTCCTGGGTCCGATCCCCCCCCGACTCCCGAAACCGCCGGAGCAGCTCGATCTGCTGCCTCGAGACCAGGTTCACCGTCGGCAGCCGGCGCGCCAGCTTGCGACGAAAGCGGGGGAAGCGCTCCGCCAGCTCGGTCCCGCCGCTCAACCGCAGCACCGCCTCGACCGTCTTCTGGTGCTCCTCCTCGATCAGCGGAAAGATCGCGTCCCGCACCGCACGCTCCGGCACCAGCGCCGCATACTCCCGCGCGATGTCGAGATCCACGTACGAAAGCGTCTTCTCCACCTCGTCCACGATCAGCCGGAAGAGCCGCGAGTCGCTGTACATCCGGCCCAGCAACGCCGAGCCGCGTTGCCCCCGCACCTGGAGAAACGTGAGGATACCGCTTCCCACGCCATACCAGCCGGGCACGAAATGCCGGTTCTGCGACCAGGCGAAGACCCACGGAATCGCCCGCAGATCGCTGAGCGACTGGGCGCCGAACCGCCGCGCCGGCCGGGAGCCCATGTTGAGCAGCGTGAGCTCCTCCAGTGGACTGGCAGACTGATAGTACTGAAGCAGATTGGGGTCGTCGATCAGCCGGCGGTAGGCTGCCATCGACGCCCCCGAGAGCGCCTCCATCGCCTCGTCCCCCTCGGCAGTGGGGACCAGCGCCTCCTCCCGCTCCGACTTGAGCGTGTGCTCCACCACGCTCGCCGCCAGCAGCTCGAGCTGATACTGCGCGGTGCCGCGGTTGGCGTACTTGAACGAAACCACCTCGCCCTGCTCGGTGATCCGCATCCGTCCACCGACCGAGCCCGCGGGCTGCGCCGCGATCGCCCGGCCGGTCGGTGCCCCGCCCCGGCTGACCGACCCGCCGCGCCCGTGAAAGAACGCGATCGGCACCCCGGCCTCGCGGCCCACCCGGGTGAGCTTGATCTGCGCCTTGTAGAGCTCCCAGTTGGACGCGAGGAACCCGCCGTCCTTGTTCGAGTCGGAGTACCCGATCATGACCTCCTGCACCTCGCCCTGCGCCCGCACGCTCCGCCGCACCAGCGGCACGCTCAGCAGCTCTTTCATGATGGCGGGAGCGCGCTGAAGGTCGTCGATGGTCTCGAACAGCGGCACGATGGGCAGCGTACAGCTCTCCACCCCCGCGGTGTCCCCGAAGAGACCGGCGGTCTTGGCCAGGAGATAGGCGCCGAGCACGTCGCTCACGCTCCGAGTCATGCTGAGCACGAAGCAGCCGAATGCCTCGCGGTCGATCTCTTCGCGGAGCTGGCGCACCAGCGAGAACATCCCCAGCGTCTCGGCGGTATCCGACGGCAGCGTCGGCGGCGGCGCGCCCGGCACCAGCGGACGCGCCAGCTCGGCCCCGAGCCAGGCGCGCCACGCTTCGCTCCCAACCGGCGGCGCGTCTCCACCCGTGGTAGCCGCGTGCAGCGCCCCCAGCGCGGCGTTGAGCTTGGTGGTGTTCTCCCGCACGTCCAGCCGGACGGTGCTGAACCGGAACGCCTCGACCTCGCGGCGCACCGGCATCAGCAGCGCTTCGGCCAGCTCCCGCCGGCCCGCGTCCACCAGCTCCGACTCGATGAGGCGGAGGTCGGCGACGAGCGCGTCCGCCGAGGCATAGGCGGTCGGGTCGGCCCGGGTGTCGCCGCGCTCGGTGGCGCGGATCATCACCTCGAGGCGCTTGAGCATGGTGGCGAGATACTGGCGGAAGATCTCACCCGGATTGCGATTGGCGATGGCCTCGGCTTCGCCGGTCGCCGCCAGCTCCCGCTCGAGCGCCTGACGGAACCGGTCCGACGGCGGCACGGCACGCTCGGTGATGCTGAGCGCGCGAACCAGGTCGCCGAGCCGCCGGTGATACCGCCGCACCCCGGTCAGCCGATTCTCCAGCAGCGTGCTGCGGGTGATTTCGTTGGTGACAAACGGGTTTCCGTCGCGGTCGCCGCCGATCCAGGAACCGAATTGGAAGAAGGGTGGAACGGTGAACGTCTCGCCGGGATAGGAGTGCTCCACCGCCCGCTCGACCTTTTGCATGAGGTCGGGCACCGCCTCGAACAGGGTCTCGTTGAAGAAGTGGAGCCCCCAGTAGACTTCCTGTGGGACGGTGGGCTTGGCGAGACGCAGCTCACCGGTGAGCCAGAGCAGCTCGATGTCGTCGCGCAGCCCGTCCACCAGCGCCTGACGCTCCCGCGGAGTCCAGCGGGGCGACTCCAGCTCCACCAGGCGGCGATAGATGCGGCGGTGCTTCTCCAGCACCGTCACCCGCTTGGCCTCGGTGGGGTGCGCCGTGATGACCGGCCGCACGCGCAGCGCGCCGAGCAGCTTCCGGACTTCGGTCGCGGGCACGCCGCCCGCCGCGGCCGCGGCGATCACCTGCGCGAACGTGCCGCGGAGCTGCTCGTATCCGCGCTCCGCCTCGATCTGCCGCCGCCGCCGCATCGCTGCGTTCTGCTCCGCGATGCTGAGCAACTGGAACCAGATCCCCTGCACTTGGAGCGTACGGGCGAGGAGCTCCGGGCTCAATTCCGCCACCGGCAGCTCGCCCCGCAGCACCGGCTCCACCTCGGGCTGCCGGGCGCGCACCAACTCGAGCAGGAGACCCGAGAGCAGTTCGACGACGCCAGTCGCGTACGCCGCGGCGCTCGCGGCGGCGGGATCCGCCGACTCGGGGAGGTCGGCCGCGGAGAACGGCTCCAGCACGGCCTGGGTCACGCGACACGATCCCGGAGCGGCGACCCGGCGAAGAAGAGGCGGAGGTTCTCCAGCGCCCGCATGCCCATCTCCACCCGGGTTTCGGTCGTGGCACTTCCGAGGTGCGGCAGGAGCACGACGTTCTCCAGCTCCAGCAGCCCCCGGCTCACCTCCGGCTCCCGCTCGAACACGTCGAGTCCCGCCCCCGCGATGCGGCGAGACTGGAGCGCCTCGACCAGCGCTGCCTCGTCCACCACGTCGCCCCGCGCGGTGTTGACCAGATAGGCATCCGGCCGCATGAGGGCCAGCCGCTCCCGGTTCATGAGGTGGCGGGTTTCCGGGGTGGCGGGACAGTGGAGCGAGACGAAGTCGGCCTGGCGCAGCACGTCCTCCAGCCGCTCCCGGGGCTCCGCGCCGAGCGAGCGGGCGACCTCCGGGGACGGTGGATAGGGATCGTGGAAGATGACCCGCATCCCGAACCCCCCATGCGCCCGTCCGGCGACCGCGCGCGCGATGCGCCCCATCCCGACCAGTCCGAGCGTCTTGCCGCTCACCTGGGTGCCCATCATGTGCGTCGGCCGCCACCCGGTCCAGGCACCCGCTCGCAGGTGCCGCTCGCCTTCGCCGGCGCGGCGGGCCACCATGAGCAGCAGCGTCATGGCGAGGTCGGCGGTGGCGTCGGTGAGGACGTCGGGCGTGTTGGAGACGGCGAGGCCGCGAGCCTTGGCGGCCTCGACGTCGATGTGGTTGAAGCCGACGCCGAAGTTGGCCAGCAGCCGCGCCCGCCGCGGCTCGGCCGACAGGATGTCGGCGGTGAGCTTGTCGCTGACGGTGCAGAGCACCGCGTCGGCCGAGCGGAGCGCCTCTTTGAGACCGTCCGGTCCGAGCGGCTTGTCGTCCCGGTTGAGCCGCGCGTCGAAGTCGCGCGCCGCCGCCTGCTCGACCGCCTCCGGCAGGCGGCGGGTCACGACCACCACCGGACGGGCGCTCATGTCGCGGCGGCCGTCCGCTTGGAGCGCCGCGCCAGGACGCCGGCCACCGTGCTCCCCAGCTCGGCCGCGCTGGGCGCCACGGTGAGACCGGCATCGCGCATGATCTCGGCCTTCTCGGCCGCGGTGTCGCCGAACGCCGAGATGATGGCGCCGGCGTGGCCCATGCGGCGCCCCTTCGGCGCGGTGAGCCCGGCGACGTACCCGACGACCGGCTTGCCCAGGTTTTCCTTGGAGAAGCGGGCCGCCTCGGCTTCCTGCGGGCCGCCGATCTCGCCGATGATCATGATGGCTTCGGTCTCCGGATCCCCCTCGAACAGCTTCAGATGGTCGAGGAAGGAGCTGCCGTTGATGGGGTCGCCGCCGATGCCCACGCTGGTGCTGATGCCGATGCCGAGCGCCTTCATCTGGGCGGCCGCCTCATAGCCCAGCGTCCCCGAGCGGGTGATGAGCCCCACGTTTCCGCGCATGTAGATGTGGCCCGGCATGATGCCGAGCATGGCCTTACCGGGGCTGATGACCCCGGCGCAGTTGGGGCCCACCAGCGAGGTGCGCCGCTCCTTGGGAAAGCGGAACAGATAGCGCTTCACCATCATCATGTCCTGGGCCGGAATGCCGTCGGTGATGGTCACCACGAAGCGGATCCCGGCGTCGGCGGCCTCCATGATCGAGTCGGCGCAGAACGCGGCCGGCACGAAGATGATGCTGGTGTCGGCCCCGGCCTGGCGCACCGCCTCCTTGACCGTATTGAACACCGGCCGGTCCAGGTGGCGGGTACCGCCCTTTCCCGGCGTGACTCCGCCGACGACGTTGGTGCCGTACGCGATCATCTCGCGGGCATGGAAGGTCGCCTTGTCGCCGGTGAAGCCCTGCACGATCACCCGGCTGCTGTCATCGATGAGGATGCTCATGACTGTCCCTTCCCCGGTCCCTTGAGCGCGTGCACGACCCGCTCGGCGGCTTCCGAGAGAGTGTCGGCGGTGATGATCGGCAGCCCGCTTTCCTTGAGGATCCGCCGGCCCTCCGCCTCGTTGGTGCCGGCCAGCCGGACGACGAGAGGAATGGTGAGCCCGGTCTCGCGGGTGGCCTGCACCACGCCCTGGGCCACCCAGTCGCAGCGGTTGATGCCGGCGAAGATGTTCACCAGCATGGCTTCGATGTTGGGGTCCGAGAGCACCAGCTTGAAGGCGGCGGCGACCCGGTCGGGGGAAGCTCCGCCGCCCACGTCGAGGAAGTTGGCGGGTGCACCGCCGGCGTGCTTGATCATATCCATCGTGGCCATGGCCAGGCCGGCGCCGTTGATGATGCAGCCGATGTTTCCGTCCAGCGCCACGTAGTTGAGCCCGTACTCGGCGGCCTGGGCCTCGCGGGGGTCCTCCTCGGCGTAGTCCCGGAGCTCGCTCACGTTGGGGCGGCGGAACATGGCGTTGTCGTCGAAGGTCATCTTGCAGTCGAGCGCGAGGAGCGCACCGTCCTGGGTCACCACCAGAGGGTTGATCTCCACCATGGTGGCGTCCAGATCTCGGAAGGCGCGGTAGGCGCCCATGAGCGCCGTCACCGCGCGGCTCACCTGCGCCGGCGTGAGGCCGAGTCCGAAGGCAACCTCGCGAGCCTGAAAGGCGGTCATCCCCACGGCGGGCTCCACCACCTCGCGGATGATGGTGTCCGGCGCGTTGCGCGCGATCTCTTCGATCTCCATCCCGCCCTGGGCCGAGGCGACCACCATGATACGCTCGCTCTTCCGGTCGAGCACCAGGCCGAGATAAATCTCGCGCTCGATAGGGACGGCGGCCTCGACGTACAGCCGGTGCACCACCCGTCCCTCGGCGCCGGTCTGATGAGTGACGAGGCGCTTACCGAGCAGCGCCTTGGCGGCCTGGCGCACTTCGTCCTCGTTGGAGCAGAGCTTGATGCCGCCGGCCTTGCCCCGGGCGCCGGAATGGATCTGGGCCTTCACCGCCCAGCGGGAGCCGCCGATCTCGGATGCCCGGTAGACCGCCTGCTCCGGACTGTACGCCACCCCGCCCCGCGGGATGGAGACGCCGAAGCCGGCGAGGAGTTCTTTGGCCTGGTATTCGTGGATATCCACTTGGACCTCCGTAAAGTCGGCGCTGTCATCC
>JACCSE010000588.1 GCA_013813145.1 Gemmatimonadales bacterium | reverse complement strand
GACCCGGAGCGCCGGCATCACGAAGCCGCCGTCGAGCGCGCCGATGGCGAGGGTGGCCCGGCCGCCGCCGCGGCCGCCCTCCTCCAGCAGCTCTTCCATCCGCTCGAGCTGGCCCTCGTTGTCGCAGAGAATGAGCGTCGGCGGGGAGCCGGCGAGGAGCCCCCGCAGGCGGTTGAGATCCCGGTCGATCCGATCCGGCGGAAAGAAGCCGAACTGGAGATCCACCCGCTCGTCCCGGAGCAGCAGCCGGGGGAACGCCCCGATTCGCCCGCGCCACGCGTCCGGCTCTTCCAGAATGGCGCTCCGACTGGGGACGTCCTCGCCCAGCCGCCGGGCGATCTCCAGATGATGCTCCGCCTCGCTCCAGGCCCGGACCACCTCGTCCACATCCGGCCCCGCGGCCTCCTCGATGAGAATGGTGTCGGTGGGGAGGAGCTCGAGGAGGGTGGTTCGAGACGGAGGCGGTACGGCGGGCCGTTCCGCCTCCTCGGCCATCCCCCGGGTGCTGACGGGCAGCACCGTCACCTCCTGCAGCTCGTCCAGCGAGCGCTGCGTCGTCAGATCGAAGCCGCGGATGGAGCTGATGTCGTCGCCCCACCATTCCAACCGCGCGGGCGCCGCCATCCCGAAGCCGTAGACGTCGAGAATGCCGCCCCGCACGCTGAACTCGGCGATCTCGGTCACGGTCGCCACTCGCTGGTAGCCCATCTGCTCCAGGGCATTGGCCACCGATCCGGGCGCGCGCCGTTCCGAGACGGCCAGGCGGAGGCGGAGCCGCTCCAGCGCCGCTGGCACCAGGGTGCGCTCGGCCGTGGCGCGGGCGGTCGTCACCAGGATCCGGAGCTGCCCTTGGAGCAACGCCTCGATGGTCTCGGCCCGCTCGCCGGCGATCTCGTAGTGGGGCTCGTCCTCACCCAGCGCCTCGCGCTGGGGATAGAGCGCGAGCCCCGCGTCCACCAGCTGGGTGAGATCGGCCAGCCAACGCTCGGCCTCACCGGGCGTCGGCGCCACGACCGCCAGCAGGCGCTGGGGGAATCGCCGGGCGATCGAGGCGACGAGCACCGCCCCGCTCGACCCCGGCAGTCCGCCGAGCCGGAGCGCCTGGCCGCGGGCGGGGAGGCGCTCCGCCAGGTCGGCGGCCGCCGGTGCGCGCTCGAAGGCGTCGAGAACCGGGCGCAGACTCACCGCTGCCGCCTCCACGCGCTCGCCAGTCCCAGCTCCACCAGTGCCAGCGCGAGCGCCGCCCAGAGGATCGGCCCACGCAGGTCGCCGCGGGCCCCGGCGGAGAAGGCGAAGCCGCCCACCTCGGAAAGGTCGGCGAGACGCGCGCCGTCCCAGAGTCGCCCGACCCTGTCGTCCGCCGGCGCGAGCAGCGACTCCCGCGGATCGAGGTTGGCCGTGATGGCGCCGACCGTGTCGCCGCCGGCGAGGAGGTAGTAGGCCCCGACGTCGGCGGGTCGGAAGAAGCCGCCGCCCTCAACCGGCCATTCGCGCTCGCCCTGGCGCACGGTGGTGACGTCGTCGGGAATCGGCACCGGGTCGCCCGGGGCACCGTCAGCCACAGTGACCTCGCCGCGGGCCAGACGGTTGAGCAGTGCGTCCATGAACGGCATGAACCCCGCCGACACCGGAAGCTCGGTCCACGCCGGGTCGAGCCGGCTCCCGATGAGCAGCACGTCCCCACTCCGCACCAGCCACGGCTCGCCGGCTACGGTCGCCAGCACTCCGGTGCGGCCGCTGCCGGAATGTTGGAGACGATAGCGGCGCAGCACTCGCACCCGGCCCAGGACCGGGCCACTGTCGGTGGCCGCAGGCTCGACGCTGGGCGCGCCGTAGCTCCAGGCCACCCCTCGTGCGGCCAGAGCGCGGTTGAGTGCGCCGATCGCGGCAGCGTCCTCCGGCGGCTGAATGATGGACGCGCCGCGCGCGAGCCTCCCGATCGTGACCTCGTCGCCCCGAGCTACCCGCCGATTGGACGCGAGCACCTCGCCCGCGGCCGCGACGAAGCGGCTCGCGGAGTCCCAGGCGGCCCGCGCCACCGGCGCCACCCGCACTACGCCGACGCGCCGGTCGTCCAGCCGCAACTCGTCCGGCGCCAGCTCCGCCTCGACGATCCACCATCCTGGAGAGACCCCGGGCAGCGCGAGCGTGGCGGCACCACCCGCGTGCGCGAGCGCCTGGCGGGCAGGCCGTTCGCCGATCCGGGTCGTCACCGGCACCGGGGCCCCCGAATCGCCCGCGACCGCCACCACCACCCTGCCACCCTCCGAGGACCACGGCTGAGGCCCGGTCCCGAGCCGCGCGATCCCCGCGTTGGCCGGCGGTGGATCGGCCGGGCGGCCGATCGCGAGCGGCACCGTCAGCTCTGCCGGCGAGACGGCGCTGGCCTGGAGATCCGAGATCAGGACGACCTCTCCCGGCCTGGACTCGGCCGCCAGGACCTGGCCCGCGAGCGCGAGCGCTTCACCCAAGTCGAGCCGCCGGGGCGACACGGCCAGCGTGCGAAGCTGCTCGCCGAGCGCTCGGGCGTCGCCTCGCTGCGGCACCGCTTCAGCGGTGACCAGCCAGAGCGCATCGTCGGGCGT
>JACCSE010000584.1 GCA_013813145.1 Gemmatimonadales bacterium | reverse complement strand
GGCTGGGGACTTCTTCGATAACCGCACCGGCGACGGTCGCATGTCGCTCGGTGGGTACGAGGAGGCTCAGTCCCGGCGAGGCGAGCATCGCCTGTACGAACGACCAGGCCTCCCTCGCGCTCCAAGGAGCACGAAAGACTCGGGGATGCGTCGTGACACGCATGAACTCGTAGATCACGTTCCAGGAGAGATGCCATGGCGCCACTTGGGAGCGCCATGATTCCAGGAGCCGGCGACAAACCTCATGATGCTCGGAGTCCCGATCGGCCGCGTAGACCAGCACGTTCGTGTCTACCACGAACATCAGTGGCCTTCCATGGCCTGATAGAGCGCCTCCCGATCGGCGATGTCTACGCGGTGCCCACCGCTGGACAGGGAAGGAAGCGGCGGCAGGTCGGTGGGTCGAGAGCGCTGTTGGAGCAGCAATCTGAGGGCTGCCTCGACCAGCTCCGACATGGTCCGTCCCTGGCGGGCAGCCTCCCGGCGGAGCTCGGCCATCACGGTGTCTGGGATATTTAGCGTGGTCTTCATATGGCGAACCATATCCTAAGTATGGTTATATGTCAACCCTGCCTGGCCGGCGACCTTCCTCGCTGCCGGGCTACCTCTCCGCCCGGCTCCCCAGCCATCCCGCCCGGAAGGTGCGCTGCGCCTCGCTGAGCCTCTGCCCAGCCAACTCCATCGGGACTACCTCCAGCACCGGGTCCACCGCCAGCCGCAGCGTGGCGCGCACCTCGCGCCCGCGTTGCTGGAAGACGAGCGGCATCTCGTCTCCGGGAGCACGCGCGGCGAGGAGCGTCTGCCAGTCGGCCTCGGAGCGGACCGGCGCGCCGCCCGCCGACACGATGCGGTCGCCTCGCTCCACGCCCGCGGCGTAGAGCGGCGTGCCCGCGATCGTCGCCGAGCTCACGGTCGCGCCCGCGCTATCGGCGTCGAGCGTCAGGGCACCCGCAAACGCGGCCCTAGGACGCACGGGGCCCAGCAGCATCCCGGCCCGCGCCAGCAGCGCCGCGTAGTCGGGTGCGTCGCGGCCGCGCACGTAGCGGGCGAAGAAGTCGCGGGCGAACGCCGTGTCGCCCGAGTACGCGCCGAGCGTCCGCTCGAGATCGGTGACGGTGTACGGGCGGCGGAGAGCATAGCGGCGCGCCGGCCGGCCGAACCGCTCCCACATCGCACGCATGTAGCCGTCGAGCGACTTGCCCTCGAACCCGCCGCGTAGCGCGAGATCCAATCCGAGCCCGATCCCCGCGCCCCAGGTGTAGTACGAGAGGAAAGTGTTCGGTTGGTTGCTGGGATCGATGGAGGTAGCGGCGTCGACGAACGGCGCTTGGAGGCTCATCTCCATCGGGCTGAAGAATCGCCGTCCTGGCGCGAGCACCACGGCGTTTACGATGTCCGCCACCATGGCGGCATAGGCCGAGTCGGAGAGAAGGCCCGCCCGGCGGATGGTGAGCCGGTCGTAGTACCGGGTGAACCCCTCGCCGAACCAGAGCGTGTGCGACGGGTTCGCCCCGGTGAAATCGAACGGCTCGATCTCGGCCGAGCGGATCCGCTCCATGTTCCACCCGTGGAAAAACTCGTGCGACACCGTGCGGAGGAGGGCCTCGGCGTCCTGGGCGAGCGAGCCGCTCGCGCTGACCACGGTGGAGTTCCGGTGCTCCATCCCGTCGCCCGAGGCCCAGGGGAGGTAGTCGGCGAGGAAGGTGTAGACCTGGTGGTCGAAGCGGGCGGTCTCGCCGAAAATCCCCACCTGCTCCGCCACCACCTTGCGGGTCGCGTCCGCGAAGGCATCGAGCTCGGCGTCGGTGCCCTCGTGGTGCAGCGCGATGCGGATGGTGTCGGTGCGGCCGCCTGGGCCAGCCACCGTCCAGTCACGAAGGGTAAAGGCGCTGAGCTCGGTAGGGCTGTCCATGAAGTAAGCCAAGTCGGGCGCGGCCCAGGTCAGCGGGTCGGCGGTGCCGACGAGCTGCGTCGCCACTCGCCACCGGCTCCCCGTGGGCGGCGCGAAGCGCACCGCCACCGGCCGCGCTTCCAGCCCCCGGGCCCACGCGAAGCTGGCGGGCATGTTGAGGTGCGCGTGGC
>JACCSE010000582.1 GCA_013813145.1 Gemmatimonadales bacterium | reverse complement strand
ATTCGGCCGTGAGCCAACCGCATGCTGGTCCTAGTCATGCAGCGCAAGAGCACGGCTCGCGCCGGGATTCCCAATTCGCGCTCGACCCGAACAACCCCTACTCCCCTTGCGATCGCTTCGCCGACCCTTACGCGGACTCGTGCTGGCTGTTCCAGGCGTTCGTCATCCTTCGAAATGGCGACTTCGACCCCGCGGGAGCGTTCAGGATGTGCGACGCCGCCCCTCGAGGCTGGGTGGGACGCTGCTATGAAGGGGTAGGGCTTCAGCTCACCGGCGTGTTCCAGCGCGACGACTCCTGGATCATCGAGCAGTGCGCGACAGGACAGCCGGAGCTTGCTCCACGCTGCGCCGCCGGCGCCACCGTGGCGCTGACCGCGATGGACTGGTCCGGCACGCGCGCGGCGGGCTTCTGCGCGGCATCGCCGGTGGCATGGAAGGCGCCGTGCTACCGGGCGGCGGCGACTATGCTCGCCGTGTTCGCCTCGCCTGTCCGACAGGCTGAGGTGTGTGGGAGTATCGAGGGGAAGTACGCCGAGGCCTGTCGTCAGGGCGCCGCATTGGATTCCCCAGCCTGACTGGTGGTGCTAGCTGAAGCCTTGATTCCGAGCGCGAGTAAGCCCTTCGAGTTCGCTGGCATTGCGGAGGCGAGCGTGGATGGCTAGTCCAGATCCTGAACTCTCCTCGGCAAAACGCATTGTTCTCGCGCTCACGGTGGCCACCGTGTTCTTCGGCCGGCAGATCGCCTCATGGAGCAGCCCGGGTAATCGCTATCTCTACCACTGGCAGCGAAGTGACGCCTTTTATCTCATCGCCGCCGTGGTCATCGTCAGCCTGGCGCTCGTGGCGATGGCCGAGGTGCTGCGGCGGCTGGGCGGGCGGCGGGCCACACTAGCCTTGCGGCTGGCCTTCCTGCTCGTGGTTGGGCAGCTCGCCGTGAGCTTTGTCCTGCTGCCCAACGCCGAGCAACCCTTGGCAAGCGCTGGCGTTGCCTCGCTCGCCGTGGCTGGGATGGGGCTCATCGGCTTCATGCGCGCGGAGCCCCTTGTGACGCGTGTCGCGGTAAGAACCTGTCTCGTGTTCGCTCCGCTGCCGCTGATCCTCTTCGTGCAGATGCTTTCGTGGCGCTCCTGGCGGGAATGTGGCGCGGGCAGTGTTGGACCCGCACCAGAGCCAAGCGCTCGGTCCGTGTTCATCCTCGTGTTCGACGAGTGGTCGATGGAGCGTTCGTGGGCAGGGAACCAGTTTCTCCCCCAGCTGGCCCGCCTACGGGGATTGGCGGAGCGCTCGTTCGTCTACTCGAACGCGCATGCGCCCGCGAGTGAGACGTACAAATCGATTCCCAGGATGTTGTATCAGGAAAGCGGGCTGGTCCTGGTCAATGATGGCACCGCCGATTGGCGCGTCGGCGGCCGCACCGTGCGCGCGGAGATGCGGCCCAATCTCTTCCGGTCCGCGGGATCCCGGGACTATCGGACGGCCCTGGTTGGCTGGTATCTGCCCTATGCCGGTCTGGTTGGGGACGACCTCGATTTCTGCCGGGCCTATCCGCAGGTGGTGAAGCGGCGCGGGGCCGCCCGCCTGTGGGACCTGCTGTGGGCGAACCTTCAGTTTCTACCAGATCCGGCGAGTCAAGCACTCTGGCGAGCGCAGTTTGCGGGAGCTTTCAGTGACAACTGGTTCGCGCTCGAGGGGCTGATCGAGGCCGAAGCACTCCAGGTCGCTCGAACGTCCCCCCCGAACACGCTCGCCTTCTTCCACTTCCCGGTGCCGCACGCCCCTTTCATCTTCAACCCGGACGGGAGTTACCGCGGGGCTTTTCCCGGCCACCGCATGGAAGGAACTGTGGCCGACCAGCATCGACACTTTCAATACTTGGACACAGTGCTCGGCCGGTTCCTGGACACCCTCCGTAGCTCCGGCAAACTGGATTCTGCTCTGGTCGTGGTGACGTCAGATCACAGCTGGAAGCTCGACCCCAATCCTGAGGCGAGGGCGCTGGAGAGGGTACGCTGGGTCCCCCTGCTGATCAAGTGGCCGGGCCAGGATTCTCCGGTGAGCGTGAGCGGGGAGTTCTGCCTGATGAGCATCGGCAGAATCATCGACGCTGCAATCGGAGACCGTGCCCCGGTGGAGAGGGCACGGACCCTGTTGGACAGCTTGGCGAACGCATCGGAGGGCGACAAGTGTCGCGACTTCTGACGCCGACCACCTTTCCGAACCTTCCGTCTACAACGGACCAGATGCGCCTGACCGTAATAATTCCGGTCTACAATGAGGAGAGGACGGTGGCGGATCTGGCAGCGCGGGTTCGTGCGTTGCCGCTAAACGTCGAGATCATCGCAGTCAATGACGCCTCCACCGATAACTCGGCACGCATCCTGGAGCGGCTGAGGGGCGAAGGTTTGGTGGACCTGCTGCTCCACCAAGACGTGAACCGCGGCAAAGGCGCCGCGATCAGAGCTGGAATCGCGGCGGCGAACGGGGACGTCATAGTAGTACAGGACGCGGACCTCGAGTACGATCCGGCGGAGTTTCCTCGGATGCTGGAGTTGATTCAATCCGGAAAAGCTGACGCGGTATTCGGTTCGCGGTTTCTGGGGGGCGACCGACGGGTGCTCTACTTCTGGCACTCCGTCGGCAACCGGCTCCTCACTCTGAGCTCGAACATGTTCTCCAATCTGAATCTTACGGACATGGAAACCTGCTACAAGATGGTTCGGGCGCCGCTGATGAAATCCCTCGTCCTGACCAGCGACCGATTTGGGTTCGAGCCGGAGATTACGGCCCGCCTGGCCCAGGCGAACGCGAGAATATGGGAGATCGGCATCTCCTATTCCGGGCGGACCTATGCTGAAGGGAAGAAGATCACCTGGCGGGATGGCCTCGCCGCCGTATGGCATGTGGTACGCTTCAATCTCTTTCCTCATCGCTCCGTGTCACCTACTCCCGATCGCCATGAGATTGCAGCGCCTGCAGCGCGCTCGCGGGATTCAAAATGAGCACGGAGGGTCATCGCTCCTCGCTCGCGAACGGGGGCCGGGCACCAGAAGATGCGGTCGGCCTCGAAACGCTCAGGATCATGGAAGAGGCGCGCCGCTACAATTCTTGGCAGTACCAGAGGATCGCGCCCTACGTTGGCTCTCGCGTCTGCGAGATTGGGGCCGGGATCGGCAATATGTCGGAGCTGCTGCTCAGGGCGCCTCGAGATCGCCTTGTGCTGACGGATAGGGATAGCGGTTACCTGCAAATACTTCGTAGGAGATTCGCCGCCAAGGCCCATGTGGCGGTAGAGCAGCTGGAGCTTCCCGACTCACACGCGGCGGACCGGTTTCAGGGTTATGGTCTCGACACAATCGTCGCGCTGAACGTCATCGAGCACGTCCAGGATGACCTCGGGGCGCTGCGTACGATACGAACTCTCATTCCCTCCGGAGGCCGCTTCATCATGCTGGTGCCGGCACTTCCGGTGCTACATGGCACGCTGGATCAGGAACTCGGTCATTTCCGTCGTTATACCTCATCGGTCCTCAGGGATCGACTCGCCCAAGCCGGTTTTCTGGTGCAGCGAGTGTTTTACTTCAATATCGTGGGCGCACTCGGCTGGTGGTTCAACGCACGGGTACTCCGTCGCCCTCATCTCGCCGCTGTACAGGTCCGCTGTTTCGACGCACTCGTTCCTTTCCTTCAAGTTGAGGACCATTTCAAGCTGCCCTTCGGGCAGTCCGTAATCAGCATCGCTACTCGAGTGTGAGCTTGCGCATCCTCCGAGGTTCCCGAATACTCTCACTCTCTCGGACCCGCACCAGAACACGCCCCTCGCCCGGCGAGGCCATGACTCTCTCGAGCGCCTCACTACGGCTGCTCGCAGCGATGATTGGTATAGGTGCCTCCCTTCGTCTCGTGCTGTATCTGACCAACAACTCAGTGATCATGGATGAAGCTAGAGTTGCTGTGAATGTGCTGTCTCGCTCCTACCTAGACCTGTTGCCGCCGCTCGACCACGATCAGAGCGCACCGATCATGTTCCTCTGGTCGGTGAAGGCACTTACGGATCTCTTTGGCCCTGGCGAGTTCGCGCTACGGGCAGTGGCGCTGGCTTCGGGGATCGGCACGCTTCTCCTCAGCTATCCTGCGCTCCGCCACCCGATCGGTCCACCCGCGGCCGCGATCGCAACCAGCCTCCTGGCCATGTCTCCGGGCTTGGTTCAGTATTCCGCGACTGCTAAACAGTATGGCCTCGAAGCGTTCGTGACCCTCGTTCTCATCAAGTTGACGTTCGACGTGCTGAGAGCACCGACGTCCGGATCGATAAGGTGGCTACTCCTAGGGGGTATGGTTGCACCGTGGGCATCGGCGCCGGCCGGCTTCGTCCTGGTCTCCATCGTGGGTGCGCTTGGCCTCAGGTGGTCGGGGCCCGGCGGTTGGGGGTATAAGGTCGCTTTGAAGGCGGCTGCCCTGTGGGGATGTTCGTACCTATTGGCCTACGGCCTCGTGTACCGCTACGCCTCTCAGAATCCCTACATGCAGCGGTTTTGGGAGCCAGCGTTCCTGACACCCGAGAACCCTGATGCGGCTTCACAATTCTTCAGGGTCATGCGGGGCCTGCTGTGGGGCGGCCTTCCAGAAGAGATACACGCTACGTCCGGCGACATCATTCGTGATACGCTCGTCCTTTTTACGACTATCGGATTAGCAACCTACGCATCTGTGGGATTCGCTCGGCTCCGCCAGGCCGGAGGCCCCTCGGCGGCGGTGGCCGTGGTCGGCCCCATACTGCTGGCTGCCGGCGCCTCGATTGCGGGCTTTTATCCCTTCTCGCGCCGGCTTATGCTCTTCGCCCTGCCTCTGCTAGCGCTTCTCGTCGGTGCAGGAATCGCAGCAGCGTTCTCCTACTCACGCTCATCCCGACAGCGCACAGCACATGGGATCGTGGTGGCACTCGTTCTTTTCCCGCCTTTCCTCACTGCTTGTCTGACCGGGATAGCGAAACGTGCGTCCGCTCGCACCCTGATCAGCGCCAGCCATCCCGAGCGCAGGGGGGGCGAGCCTATCTACATCTCTCCGGCCAGTATCCCTGAATGGACCTACTACACGACCGATTGGAACAACCCTGATCGCCCGCGGCTGGCCCTGCTGAACCGCGTCGCCCGTCCGGGTGGGCCATCCTTCGAGAACGCGCCCAGTCGGGACTCTGTGCCTATGGGGACCGGGGTGGACCTGATCTGGCCCTCGAGCACCGGCGACGAAATCCTCGGGCTCGCGACCGGCATCGAGCTTCGAGCCGGAGAGGGTAACCCTGAGACTCGCACGGACCGAGGCTGGTTGACAAACGAGAGCGCCCGGATCCAGGCAGCGGCGGCCCCTGGAGTCTGGGTCCTTCTCAAAACCCCCTATGGTCCCGAAATCGAGCTGCTGGACGCCGTTGAGCGAGCGGGCGGCCATCAAACGCACAGCCTGGTGCTTCGGGGAATCGTCCTGGCACGCTACGAATTTCCGTGATTAGGGGGAGCGAGGCGGACCCACCGCGGGCCGGGCGCCCGTCCTTGCAGATGTCGCGCACGGAGCAACTCGTGCTTGCAACTCTACTCGCGGTGAGCGCGGTCATCCGGATTCAGCAGTACACTGCCGGACGGGCACTCTGGACTGACGAGGCCATGCTCGCGTTGAGCGTAGCAATCCGCTCGCCCCTCGAGCTCCTGGAGCCGTTGTACTACAGCCAGGTCGCCCCTCCGGTCTTTCTATGGTCCGAGTCTCTCGCTGTTTTGATCGGTGGTGTGAATGAAGCCAGCCTTCGAATCGTGCCTTTCGTCGCGGGGCTCCTTGTTCCCTACCTTGTCTGGCACGTAGGCGAGCGACTGTTTAACCGAACGAGTACGATGATCGCGGTGGCGCTCGCCGGGTTCGCCCCGGCGATGGTGTTTTATTCCAACGAGGCGAAGCCCTACGGCGTGGATGCGCTGGTCACGGTCGGACTGGTACTCCTCGCCCTTCCGGCGCTCGAACGGCCGAATGAACAATCCGTGTGGACGAAGCTCCTGCTAGCCGGTGTAGTAAGTATCTGGGCTTCGGCAAGCGCGGTGTTTGTCCTCGCGGGCATCAGCGGCGCACTGGCAGCGGACTCTACGATTGCGCCGAGTAGACGTGTACGCAGATTGGGGGCAGGCGCGCTCGCGTGGGGAGGTGCCTTCGCCGCGGCATATCTGACGGTCTATCGCAAGGGCATTGACGACCCGTACATGCGGGATTTCTGGCAGGATACCTACCTCAAAATCCAGTCGCCGGACGAACTAGCTCATTCATTGGTGCTGGTCCTCCGATCATTGCTGTGGATCTTCCTGGGTGAAAGCTCCGTTCTGGCGAGCTTCGCTGGTGTCGTGGGAGTAGCGCTGTTTCTCCTCGTAGCCCTCCTTGGTCCACTGCTGATCGGCGTCGGACGGGTCGGGCGCGACCACGGCTGGATCGGCGTTAGTATGCTCGCCGGTCCGTCGCTGGCCATGACCGCGGCCTCGCTGAACGGAACCTATCCTATCGCGGGGCGGCTCGTCGTGTTTCAGGTCCCCTTGTGGTGCCTGCTGATCGGCTATGGCTATGACTGGATCGCGTCAAGAGTTTTCGTGTCTTATTCCAGGATCACGGCTGGAGTTCTAACCGCATCGGTAGTGGTGGCGGGGCTTCCGGTAACCGGGCGGTGGACGGTTCGCCAGATGCAATGGAGCAGCTCTCGCGAGCTCATCGCCTTTGAGGAAGCGAGTAACCGCGATGGGGAACCTGTGTACGTCACCGCCCGTGGCGCGCCGACCTGCGC
>JACCSE010000564.1 GCA_013813145.1 Gemmatimonadales bacterium | reverse complement strand
CGCCGAGCCGAGCCGGATCTTGATCCGCTCGGCGGTGGGCTCGCCGATGAGCAGGCTGTAGGTCTTCCGCATGTACTGCATGATCGCCTGGTCCAGCTCGTCGCCGCCGGTCCGGATCGAGGCGTCGCAGACGATGCCGGAAAGGGCGATGACCGCGATGTTGGTGGTGCCGCCGCCGATGTCGATGACCATGCTGCCGACCGGCGTCTCCACCGGCAGGCCGACCCCGATCGCCGCCGCCATCGGCTCGGCGACCATGCGGAGCCGCTTGACGCCGGCGGAGCGGGCCGAATCGCGCACCGCGCGCCGCTCGACCTCGGTGATTCCTGAGGGAACGCAGACGATCACGCTGGGCTTCACCTTCAGGATCGTCCGGTCGATCACCAGCCGGAGGAAGTGCCGCAGCATCTTTTCGGCGACGTCGAAGTTGGCGATGACTCCGTCCTTCATCGGCCGGACCGCCAGGATGCCGTCGGGGGTGCGGCCCAGCATCCGCTTGGCCTCGAGCCCGATCCCCAGGATGTTCCCGGTCGCCTGGTCCACCGCGGCCACCGAGGGCTCGTTCAGCACCACGCCCTCGCCCTTGACCAGGACCAGGGTGTTCGCCGTCCCGAGGTCCACCGCCAGCTCGGTAGCCGGCCGCCACAGTTTGCGGCGGGGGAGCTGCCGGCGCTGCTCGACGATCTCATCCGGTGAAGAACTGGCGACGGTGGCGGTGGCATCGATCGCTGCGGTCACGGTGCGGAGATCCCTTCGTCGGAGGCTTCGGAGACCGGGTTCATGATGGTGGGTACCTTGCAGATGGCCTGCACCGGTTGCGTTTCACCCGGTCAGGTCGAGCGGGCTCACGGTGGGACCGCTGTCCGCATCCATTCGCGTGCAAGTTGCGATCCACCGTGCCGTTGACGGGCGTGAGCGGCGCCGCCGGCGGCGGGGTCGTCGCCATCGCCCTGGCCTGGGCGGCGTGGAGGGCAAAGCCCGAGGACGCGATCCCTCCCGCCGGCTTTCTGATCGTGAACGGGGGGCTGGTATTGTTCGGGGTCATTCTGTTGATCGCGGCGGCCGTCCGAAGACGATGGAGACGCCCAGGCGACCTCAGCACCCCGGATGTTCGGCCCCGGGCCGCACCGGATCCCGCCGCTTCAGGGGGAATCGGACGGCTGCTGGGGCTGGTTCTCGGGACCGGTCTGGCCGCCCTGGGGGATCAGGTGGCGCTCGTGTTCGCTGGCGTCGTGCTGGCGGCGTGGTCCGCCTGGCTTCTGCAGCGCGAAGTCCGGCGGCCGAGAACATATCCGGTCGTTCCCGCCCTGAGCCTGCTGCTCATCCCCGCCTACTGGCTCCTGAGTACGATCGCCGGCCCGCTCGGCCTGGCCGTCTCGGCGCTGCCGGCCATTCCGCTGAGTCCGGCGGCGGAGCGATTGCTGGCGGCGGCGCTCCTCCTGGTCGCGTGGGCTCTCGGGGGACTCTGGCCGGTTCACCGCCAGGTGGCGGGTGCGTTGATTGCGCCCGCCGGCGCCTTACTGATCTATCGAGTCGGGGCGGCGGCAATGCCCGCGGGCCTGGCGTACTGGAGAGCGGCGATCTTCCCGCTCTTGGTCATCGGGATCTGGCATGCAGCGCTCGCCAGGCGCCTGGAGCTGGTCGCGGTCGGAGGTGGGCTGCTGGGCATGGCGAGCCTGGACCGAAACGGCATCGCCGGGGCAGGGTGGCTGCTCGCAACCGCCGTGGGACTCGAGGTGCTGCGGCGGACCGGCGTTGATGGACCGCTCGCCCGCTCGGCTCTGATCGTGACAGCGGCTTGGGGCGGGCTCGAAGCCGCGACCGGAGGGTTGCGGACGGAGGTGGTCTACACCGTGCTTGCCGCGGGGGGAGCGGCCCTGGGCTTCATGAAGGCGCGGCCATGATGGCCAGCGCGCCCAGCAGGGGCGAGCCGAGCGCGAGGTTTCCTTCGATCACCACTCGCTCGCGGGCGACGGCCGGAGACAGCCCCTTGGAAAAGAGCCGCCACGCGGTGTCCTGGCTCAGGGCGAGGCGAGCCGCGGGGGCCGGCACGCCGCCCTCATAGAGCCGCCAACCGGCTCCTTCCCGCAGGAGCGCCCAGGATCCTCCCGCTTCGCCGTCGATCCCGATGCCGACCCCGGTCCCTTCGGCTGCAGCAACCTCGCGGTAGGCGTGCGGCAACGCCCTCAAGAAGAGGTCCAGCACCGGGTGCAGCCATTCCCGGGAGATCAGCCCCGGCGCGCCGACCGCGTCGCGAATCTGCGCCTGGTGCAGCCAGCGCTCGGTGTACTCCCTGCCGACGTCGAACCAGTTCTCCGAGCTGTTCTCGCCCGCCCACCCCACCGGAAACAGTGCCCGGCCGTGGGGATCCAGCGACCGGAACAGCTCAGCGACGCGGGGGCCGGTAAACCGGTGGAGATCGAGCAACACTCCCGGACTGAGACGACGCGCGGCGGCGACCCACTCGCCGTTGAGCCGATCGAGATAGGCGACGAGATCGGGGTGACTCTCGATCGGGCGGTCGGGCCTCGGAATCACGCCGTCGCGCTGAAAGGAAAGCCGCCGGAGGCTGGTGTCGAGCAGGTGGGCGACGATGTCCTTCACCGACCAGAGCGCGGCGGCGGTCGGCCGATCCCAATCTTCCGGCGTGAGGCGCTCGAGCAGCGCGATCAGCTCCACGTGCAGGGGGGCGAACCGGTCGGCGAGGTACAGCGGTCGGACGGGGTGGAGCTCGGCGGTCATTCAATGAATCTAGAGCACGGTGGACGGCCACGGACCTGTCACCCTGAGCGAAGCGAAGGGGGCATGCACGTGGGCATGGCTCCTTCGCTCCGCTCAGGATGACGTCGAGGGAGGCAGGTCGGCCTGATGCGCGTTGGAGCCGCGTTGACCCCTCCGGGGGAGCAGGTCCATATTTGGCCCCGAAGCGGGTAAGTCGTTCGAAGTTCAGCAGCTTTCATCGCAAGGAGCCGTTCATGGCGTTTACCCTTCCCCCCCTCCCGTACGACTACAAGGCGCTGGAGCCGCATATCGACGAGCAGACGATGCGGATCCATCACGACAAGCACCACGGCACATACGTCACTAATCTCAATGCCGCTCTGGAGCCGCATCCTGACCTTCAGAAGAAATCCGTGGAGGCGTTGCTCGCCAGCCT
>JACCSE010000544.1 GCA_013813145.1 Gemmatimonadales bacterium | reverse complement strand
CTCCTGACGCTTCCGGTCCGTGACCCTCGGTAAGGGAGTTTCCCTTGATGGGTTCCATGCGCGTTCAACCCCTGCTGTCCATCGTCGTCCCCGCATACAATGAGCAGGACCGGCTCGCGCCGACGATTCAGGCCTACCTGGGTCACTGTCGCGACCGGCAGCTCGCCATCGAGCTGATCGTGGTGGACGACGGCAGCTTGGACGCGACGAGCGCCCTCGTCGAGAGTATGTCGGCGGAGTATCCCGAGATCCGCCTCATCCGTCTCGCGGAAAACCGGGGGAAGGGGTACGCAGTTCGGACCGGCGTAGTAAATGCACGCGGTCGCCTTGTGCTCTTCGCCGACGCCGACGGTGCAACTCCAATATCGGAGCTCGGCCGGCTTGAGGCGGCGATCCAAGCGGGGGCCGACGTGGCGATCGGCTCACGAGCGCTCCTCGGAGGAGGCGTGCGGGTTAAGGCCCGGCTTTATCGACGGCTAATGGGGCGGGCGTTCCACCTCCTAGTGGAGACGTTGACGGTCCGTGACATCAAGGACACGCAGTGCGGCTTCAAGCTCTTCCGCGGGCCGGTGGCGCACGATCTCTTCTCCCGGATGCGGATGACCGGATTCAGCTTTGACGTGGAGGTGCTAATGATGGCGCAGCGTCGCGGCTATCGGATTGCCGAGGTGCCGGTCAACTGGGTGCACCAGCCAGGCTCCAAGGTAAACCTGGCGGTGGACTCCATGCGCATGGTCCGCGACCTGTTCATTATCCGCGGCCGCCACCTCAGCGGCGAGTACAGCAGTCCCCATCTTGCGCCGCTCGTGAAGGAGGGGCTTTCCCAAGCGGCCGATGAGCCCGACTCGCTGAACCCGAAGGATATGGCACTTACGCCGACGCGGCTCTGAGCAGCCAGGCCTACTCTCGACAGTCGGGGCATGCTCTCCGGTTCCGTGCTGCTGAGCCGCCGCCTGGTCCTGCTCCTCGTCCTCACGGGCCTCGCCGCGGTCGCGGCGCTCGCCGAATTCCGCAGCATCCTTCGCCCCGACATAGCATTCCTGCTGTACGCGGCCGAACGCGTACTCAACGGGGCGAAGCTCTACGTAGACGTCGTTGAGATCAATCCGCCGCTGATCGTCGGCTTCAATCTGCTGGCGGTGATCATCGGCTCCGCCTTCGACCTGCCGGCCGCGCTTGTCTACCGAACCGGCGTGCTGCTCCTGGCAGGGGCCACCCTTTGTACCTCGGCCGCGCTCCTCCGGCGACTGCTGCCGGATGAGGCAGGAGTCCGAGCGGGGCTAATCCTTCTCGCCGGCCTGGTGCTGCTCCCTATGCCGGCGGTGGACTACGGTCAGCGGGAGCATCTCATGCTCGCCCTGTTTATGCCGTACCTCTGGCTAGTGGCGATGAGAGTCAAGAGAGTCCCCGTGGGGGCACCGGCCGCTGCGATGCTGGGCGTTCTCGCCGGTATCGGAGTCGGACTCAAGCCACATTTCCTGCTCGGTTGGCTCGCGCTGGAGACCTACCGTCGACTGAGCACAGTCAAACGTCTCGGGGCGCCTGCACCGGAGAGTACAGCGGTGCTGGTGGTCCTGTTCGTCTACTCGCTCTTCGTGCTGCTGGCCACGCCCGATTATCTCCTGCTGGCCCACAAGCTCGGCCGGGCCTACGCGCGCTTCCTCTACAAATCCGCCGGTGAGCTGCTCTTGAGCTGGCCCGCGGCGATCCTACTGATGGCGCTGCTGAGCTACGTTGCCTTGCGCAGCGCTGCCAAGCACAGGGAAGTATGGGATGTCCTGCTCCTCGGGAGCCTCGCTTTCTTCGCCGGCGGCCTGCTCCAGCAGAAAGGGCTACCCTACCATTTTTACCCGTCGCTCGCGCTGGCGACGATGCTCATTGGCCTTGGGGTCCTCGATATCCGGGAGCCGCTCTTGCGACTCTCCGAGCGGATGTACCAGATCGTCGCGTCAGCCTCCCTGCTCACGATCGTCACCGCGGTCGTAGGCACTTCGGTGGCGAACGCGACTCACCCGGGCTGGGGCGGCAGGCCAGATGTGCCTTTCGAACGGCTGGTGGAGGTCGTGCGACGTCATGCCGCCGGGGGCACCATTTTCGTGTTCTCCTATCACATCGGCTCGGCTTTTCCGCTGGTGAACTACGCGGGCGTCGAGTCCGCCTCCCGTTTCCCGCAGTTATGGATCCTCGCGGGCGAGTACGTGGATCGCATGCGGGCCGCAGGACCCCTGCGCTACCGTCTTGCCGCCGAGATGAGCCCGGCCGAGCGCTATCTCAACCAGTCCGTCCTGGCGGACCTGCGGAGGGGACAGCCACACCTCCTGCTAGTGCATCGCAACGCACGGGACGATCCCGCCAACGGTTTGCGCCGGCTGGATTATCTCGCCTATTTCGGGCGCGATCACCGATTCGCTGAACTGTTCGCGCGGTATGAGTTTCTCGACCGGATCGGGGAGTATGTGCTCTATCGGCGACTGGCAGCGGGGGAGTCTCGTAACGCCCCGATGCCCGCTGCCAGTACCGGTACTCTGGACGTGCAGCTCGGCGGGTCTGCTGTCGCAGGCGAGCGGCGAGCCGGCAGAGCCACGTCGGCGCTTGCCGCCGTGTTCCTCCTGGTGGTGGCCGCATCCGTTTGGCGGGAGGCGAAAGGCGTGGGCCCGGCCAGGTCCGCGCTATGACGGGAAGGCTGCGCCTGTCGGTCCTCGCGGGGG
>JACCSE010000536.1 GCA_013813145.1 Gemmatimonadales bacterium | reverse complement strand
GAGCCCGGGCTCACCTGGCGGAAGCGGCGGGCGGCGGCGGCGGCAACCGGCGACGAGCGATGAGTGGCGGTGCCATCGCCGAGCTGGCCGAAAGTGTTCGCCCCCCAGCAGTAGGCTCGGTTACCCGTGGTCACTCCACAGGTGTAGCCGTCGCCGACGCTCACCCGGCGGAAACTAAGCCCGCCGGCCACGGGCGTCGGGGTGTGGTGCTCCTCGGTCGTGCCGTCGCCAAGCCCGCCATAGGGGTTTCTGCCCCAGCAGTACGCCCTGTCGTCAGTGGTCACCCCGCAGCTATGGAAGGAACCCGCGCTTGCCTGACGGAACGAAAGTGCCTGCGTCGCCGCGACGTCGAAGGTCAATTGGGATTCGGGGCTGGCCGGCGATTGGTCCTCGCGACATGCCAGGAGGGGCACCATAGTGGCCATGGCCAGCACGGCGGGTACAAGCCGCCGTCTGGCTGAGGGGACGGTCGAGCCGTGGCATGCGAACCTCCTGCGGTAAACGCCAGCAGCTGGGAGCTGCTGGGCCTGGGTGACGATTGCAGCCGCCCGGCCAGGGCTGACTACAGCCGGAGACCAGGAGTACCCCATCCCTGTCAAGCCGAAGTCAAGCGGCCACCGCCGGCGGCCGCGGCTGTCGAGCGCTGATCCAGCAGGGAGTAGCGTCGCATCGTTCGGAGCCACTCGCAGAGCAATCCGTTGCAGTCGTCTGGGTTGATCCGTGGTCAATCCCTGGAGACCCGCGCCCGACATCCGGCGAAACGCCCGGACACCGTCCGTTGCACGGTATCGCATGTCCCCCTGAAGTAAGCAGTTGAGTACTGGCCCGCCGCTTGCCTTTCCGAGCGGGCGAGGCACTCCGATCAGCCGTTCAACCGAATCCAACCCCCGAGCCCTCCCCATGGCGCCTCGTCCGGTAGCGACGCTGGTCGTTGCGTGGCTGCTGTTCGGGCTCGCGCCGCACGCGCACTCGCAGGAGCTGTCGCCCCGCGAGCGGGCGGAGGTGGACGCCTGGTTCCATCGCGCCGCCGATCGGACCCCCGACGGATCGTGGGGCGTCGTCATCGGGAGTATGGACGGCAGAGTGCTCTGGAGCGTGAACCCGCAGCTCGAGCTGATCCCCGCCTCCACCGCGAAAGTCTTCACCACCGGCTTCGCCCGCGCCCGAATGGGCGGCGGGGCGCGGATCACCACTCGGGTGGTGGGGGAGGGCGCGCTCGATTCGGTCACCGGACGCTGGCGGGGAAGCTGGGCGCTGGAGCTGGGCGGCGACCCCACGCTCGAGCGCGCCGGCCGGGCGGGGCCGAGCCTGCGCGAACTGGCCCGCCGGCTCCGCGAGCGCGGGGTGCGCGAGCTGGAAGGCCCGCTCACCATCACCAGCCGCACCGGACCGGCGCACTCCCGGTTTCCCTCGGTCTGGTCGCCGGAGTTCGAGGGCCAGCTCTTCGCGCCGCCTGTGGGCCCGGTGACCCTGCACGAGAATACCGTCTCGCTCACCTTCCGGCCCGGCCGCGAGGTCGGCTCGCCGCCTACGCTGGTGAGCGCGTATCCCGACGGCGTCGCCCGAATGGTCCGGATCGCCGCCACCACGGTCGCCGGCAGCCGGCGCCGCCTTTCGCTCCGGTCCGATCCCGACGGCGGCTGGACGCTGCTCGGCCGGGTCGGAATCGCCCGCCGGACCGCCGGGGTCTCGGCGGTCGCCCACGATCCGTCGCGGCTCCTGGCAATCGTGTGGAGTGCCGCGCTGGAGCGCGCCGGGATCCGGTGGCTGAGGCCCGGGGGTCCCGTGGGACTCTCCCACCGTCCCGCCTCGATCCTCGCTCAGGTAGAGTCCGCCCCTCTCGATTCCGTGGCGATCGAGGTGAACCGCCGGAGCCTCAACATCGGCGCCGAGCTGCTGCTCCAGCACGCCACCGGAAACCAGACGGCCGGTCCGGCGCTCCTCACCCGGCACGTCCGCCAAGTCGTTGGTCCGGCCGCGCGAGTGAGCCTGGTGGACGGCAGCGGGCTCAGCGTCATGAACCGGATGAGCGCGCTGACCCAGGTGCTCTATCTGGCGCGGTACCCACAGCAGCCGGGCCACGGGCGCTTCCCCCTCCTGCTCCCCGCCAACGGCACCGGCACGCTGCGCCGGCTGCGCGGGGGGATGACCCGCGGGGTGGTGCACGCCAAGACCGGGACGCTCGACGACGTCGCGGCGCTGACCGGCTACCTGGCACGGCAGGATGGTGTGCTGGTGATCTCTCTCATGTACAACGGCCGGCGAGCCCGGAACGCGCGCGCCGCGGAATGGGAGCTGTTCCGGCTGCTCGGGGCCGAAGGGGTGGACCTGGGTGGAGTGCTGGAGACGCACATGGGCGGAACGAGCACGGCGCGTGACGAATAGCGCCCGTCCGGCCTCGGTTCTCGATTCGTCGTTCCGCCTCTCCGAGATCCTCTCGGCGCTCTCCTATGCGCTCGACATCACCGAGGGTCAGCCCCAGGGGCACGCCGTTCGGAGCTGCCTCATCGGGATGCGACTCGCCGAGGTCATCGGCTTCCCCGAAGCCGACCGAGCGTCGCTCTTCTACGCGCTCCTGCTCAAGGACCTCGGCTGCTCCAGCAACGCGGCGCGACTCTGCAGCCTGTTCGGCGCCGACGACCGCGCGCTCAAGCGGCAGCACAAGCTGGCCGACTGGGCGGCGCCGATGCCCGGCCTGGCCTACGCAATGCGCAACGCGGTGCCCGAGGCTTCGCCGCTCGCCCGGGTGCTGCGGGTGGCCTCGCTCGCGGTGAACGAGCGGGGCAGCGGACGGGAGATGGTCCGCACCCGCTGCGACCGCGGCGCCGAGATCGCGGCCATGCTGGGCTTCACCGAGGTCACGCGCGAGGCCATCCGCACGCTCGACGAGCACTGGGACGGCCGCGGCATGCCGGCCGGGCTCGCGGGTGAGGCGATCCCATTGGGCGGACGGATCGTGGGGCTGGCGCAGTCGGTGGAGGTGTTCGCCAGTGGGTTCGGCGTGGACGCCGCGCTGGCGGTGGCGCGGGAACGCCGGGGAACCTGGTTCGACCCGGAGCTGGTGGACGCGCTCCGGGGCGTGGGCCGGGACGGAGGATTCTGGGCCAAGGCGTTGGGTCCGATGCCGGGCACCCATCTCGCGACGCTGGCACCGGAGGACGAGATCCTCGCGGCGGACGACGCGAAGCTCGATCTGATCGCGGAGGCGTTCGCTCGGGTGATCGACGCGAAGTCGCCCTACACGTACCGGCACTCGGAGGGAGTCGCGGAGGTGGCGGTGGAGATCGGGCGGTTGCTGGAGCTGGACGCCGCCGAACTGCGCGACCTGCGCCGCGCCGCGCTGCTGCACGATATCGGGAAGCTCGGCGTCTCCAATCTGATCCTGGACAAGCCGGACCGGCTCACCGACCAGGAGATGGCGCAGGTGCGGATGCACCCGGCATTCACTCAGCGGATCCTGGGCCGGGTGCGGGCGTTCGAGGGGATCGTGGAGGCCGCGAGTGCGCACCACGAGCGGATCGACGGGAAGGGGTACCACCGGGGAATTTCGGGCGAGTACCTCGGCGCGGCGCCGCGCGCGCTCGCGGTGGCGGACGTGTACGAGGCGCTGACCGCGGACCGGCCGTATCGGTCGGGGCTGCCGCGGGACGAAGCGATGGCGATCCTGCGGCGGGAGAGTGGGCTGGCGTTGTGTCCGGAGAGCGTGGAGGCGTTGGGGGTGCATCTGGGGTAGAGCACCTGGGGGTGGGATCGCTCGCACCTCATTCCGAGCGCAGCAAGGGGCTCTCCCCTCCGCACAGGCACACAGTGCTCCGGTGAGAGCCCCTTGCTGCGCTCGGAATGAGGTCATAGCAACGTGGCCTAAGCGGTCCGGTTGAGCAGGGTTTCGACTACCCCACTGAACATTTCTACGGGGGCGCTGCCCTGCGCCAGCCGTGCGCTGCCGCCGCCGCGACCGCCTGCTGGCTCCAGCGCTGCCTGGAGCACGCGTCCCGCATCCACCCCCGAGTCCTCCGAGGCCGCGACGAGCACCGTTGGCGCCCCGGCGACGGTTCCGACAAAGACTGCGCGGGGCAGCTCGGTCACGGCCCTGGCGATTCCTCGAAGACGCTCGATGCCTGCTCGTTCCTCGCGCAGGACGACCCGGCGCGTGCCCGAGGGGCCGGGGGCGACGCCGTCGTACAGCTCGCGCGCCCGGTAGCGGTCGAGCGCCTCCTCCAGCCCGCGGCGGGCGGCGGCGGATTCCTTCAGCTCCCGCCGCTGGGCATCGAGTATGGCGGGCAGCTCCACCGGAGCGGCCGAGAGCGATCCGGCGATGCGGCCAAGCAGATCGAGGTCCGCGCGGACCCGCCGGACCACCCGAGCACCGCAGAGGAACTCCACCCTGACGCGCTGCTTCACCCGCCCGATCGCGCGGACGAGCAGTGGACCGATCTCACCGGTGGCCCCGACGTGGGTGCCGCCGCAGGCGCTGCGGTCGAGGTCGCGGATGGTGACTATGCGGAGAGTACCCTCGCGCGATGAAGCTCTCCGAAGTGCTATGGCGCTTCCTGCCTCGTCGAAGCTCACCTCGACCGGACGATTCTCCACCGCCACGGCGTTCGCGCGGGCCTCTGCGGCGACGACCTCCTCGTGGCTCAGCGCGCCAGTCTCGAGATCCAGGGTGGAGCCCTCCCGCCCGAAGTGAACCGCGACGGTCTCGTACCCGAACAGTTCGGCAATGACCGCCGAGAGAAGGTGCTGGCCGGTGTGCTGCTGCATGTGATCGAACCGACGCTCCCAGTCGAGCCGGCCGAGCACCCGAGCATCGGTGAGCGGGGCCTCGAGCAGGTGCGCCACACGATCGCCTTCATCCACGACGTCTACCACCTCCACACCGCCGAGCCGCCCCAGGTCGTGCGGCTGGCCTCCGGAGGTCGGATAGAACGCGGTGCGATCGAGGTAGAGGCGGCGGCCTTCGTCCGCGCTGTCCACCACGTTGGCCTCGAACTCCCGCAGGTAAGCGTCGGCGTAGTACAAGCGCTCGGTCATGCTCGAATCCTTGCGATAGGGTCCCGGAGCGCGGCTCGCTCTCGCAACCATCGGGGCCGTGTCGGCCGAGCCTCCGGTGGCCCTGCGACAGCGAGGGGCTCTCCCCTCCGCACAAGCGCACAGTGCTCCGGTGAGAGC
>JACCSE010000523.1 GCA_013813145.1 Gemmatimonadales bacterium | reverse complement strand
TGAAGGAATCCGCCGCGCACGGCAAACCGGCTAGTGCCGCCGGCGCGGCGAACTGAAAGCGTACCCTGGCCCAGCAGCGTCATGAACGGGGCGTGGTTCGGCAGGATGCCGACCTCGCCGTCGAAGGCAGGCGCGACTACCGCGTCGGCTTCACCGTCGAACTTAGATGCCTCGGGAGAGATCACCGTGACATGCATCACGCGCTCGCCAGCTTCTTGCCCTTCTCCACTGCCTCGTCGATCCCCGCCACCATGTAAAACGCCTGCTCCGGCAGGTGATCGAACTCGCCGGAAAGTACCCGCTCGAAGCTCGCGATGCTGTCCTCCAGCTTGACGTACTTCCCGGGAAAGCCGGTGAACTGCTCCGCCACGAAGAACGGCTGCGAAAGGAACCGCTGGATCCGGCGGGCCCGCGCGACGATCAGCTTGTCGTCCTCGGACAGTTCGTCCATCCCCAAGATAGCAATGATGTCCTGCAGCGCCTTGTAGCGCTGCAGGGTCCGCTGCACGCCGATGGCGACATCGTAGTGCCGCTGACCGATGAACTGGGGGTCCAGGATCCGGCTGGAGCTGTCGAGCGGATCGACCGCAGGGTAGATCCCCAGCTCCGAGATGGCGCGGGAAAGCACGACCGTCGCGTCCAGGTGGGCGAAGGCGGTGGCCGGCGCCGGGTCGGTGAGGTCGTCCGCGGGGACGTAGATCGCCTGCACCGAGGTGATGGAGCCCTTGGTGGTCGAGGTGATCCGCTCCTGGAGGTCTCCCATCTCGGTCGCCAGGGTCGGCTGGTAGCCCACCGCGCTCGGCATCCGGCCGAGCAGCGCGGAGACCTCGGAGCCCGCCTGGGTGAAGCGGAAGATGTTGTCGATGAAGAGCAGCACGTCCTGCCCCTCGACGTCGCGGAAGTATTCGGCGATGGTGAGGCCGGTGAGGCCCACCCGGAGCCGCGCGCCCGGCGGCTCGTTCATCTGGCCGTAGATCAGGGCGACGTTCTCCAGGATCTTGGCCTCCTGGAACTCCAGGTAGAGGTCGTTCCCCTCGCGGGTCCGCTCCCCCACGCCGCAGAACACCGACTTGCCACCGTGGCCCTTGGCAACGTTGTTGATCAGTTCCTGGATGACGACGGTCTTGCCGACGCCGGCGCCCCCGAAGAGCCCGATCTTGCCGCCCTTCACGAACGGGGCGATGAGGTCGATGACCTTGATGCCGGTCTCGAAGACCTCGGTCTTGGGCTCGAGGTCGGTGAACTTGGGAGTCTCGCGGTGGATCGGCCAGCGCTCGGTATCCTTCGGCAGCGGCGGCCCGCCGTCCACCGGCTCGCCCAGCACGTTGAGGATCCGGCCCAGCGGCGCCGCACCCACCGGAGCGGTGATCGGCCCGCCGGTGTCGCTGACCCGCATCCCGCGGGTGACGCCGTCGGTGGTGCTCATGGCGACCGCGCGCACCTGGTTCTGGCCGATGTGCTGCTGCACCTCGGCGGTGAGCCGCACCGGAATGGCGCCGCTGGCGTCCTCCAACTCGAGCGCGTTATAGATTTCCGGCAGATGCTCGGGCTCGAACTCGACGTCGAGCACGGGGCCGATAACCTGGACCACGCGGCCGATGTTTCGAGCCACGGCGCCCGGGGCGTTTTTCTTTTCGGTTGCGATAGCGGTTGCCATGATGATTCAGATCCCTCGCTGGTTTCGGGCGACGCAAGCGTCGCCCCTCCGTCCTTCTGCCCCGCTGACCCGCTGCCCCCCTGCCCCGCTTTCTCCCTACCCCTGCAACGCCGCCGCCCCGCCGACGATCTCCGCGATCTCCTGGGTGATCCCCGCCTGGCGCTGGCGGTTGTAGGTGCGCTTCAGCACCTCGAGAATCTCGCCCGCGTTATCGGTGGCGTTCTTCATCGCCGTGCGGCGCGCCCCGTGCTCCGCGGCGGCAGTCTCCACCAGCCCACGGTACACCGAGTTCCGCACGTACAGCGGCAGCAACTGCTCCAGAATGGCGTCGGCACTCGGCGCCAGAATGTAATCCCTGGACGGCCCTCCCTGCCCCCCTGCCCCGCTGCCCCGCTGCCCCTCGTCCGTTGTCACCGGCAGAATTCTCACCGTCGCCGGCGGCGTCTGCAGCGCAGTGATGAACCGGGCCTGGATCAGGTCCACGCTCGCCAGCTCACCCGCCACGTAGGCATCGATCAGCGGCTGGGCGATCTCGGCGGCGTGGTCGGCCGTGGGCTTGTCGCCGATGTCGGTCCGCTCCAGCGCCCAGCGCCGGCCGAGATACTTGAAGTAGCCGATCCCCTTCTTGCCGGCGCCGTGCAGCTCGATCTCGTAGCCCTCGCCCTCCAGCGCCTCGATCCGCCGGCGCGCTTCCTTGATCAGGTTGGAGTTGAAGGCGCCCGCGAGGCCGCGGTTGGAAGTCAGCAGCACCACGGCGGCGCGGCGGGGCCCGCCTCGCGCGGGCGGAGCCGGGTGGCGCAGCAGCGGAAAGCGCTCGGCCAGCTCCGGGGTCACCAGGTCGCCGAGCACTTCGCGCAACGCGTCGGCATAGGGCCGGGCCGCGATCACCCGGTCCTGCGCCCGTTTGAGCTTGGAGGTGGAGACGAGCTCCATCGTCCGGGTGATCTTCCGGGTGTTCTGGACCGAGCGAATCCGTCCCTTGAGCTGCCGCCCCTTGGCCATTACTGGGCCTCGAACAGCGACTTGAAGCTGCCAATCGCCGCCTTCAGCCGGTTGGTGAGATCGTCGTCCAGCGCCTTCTTCGTCCGGATGTCGCTCAGCACCGCCGGGTGCGAGGACTCCAGGTAGTCGATGAACTCCCGCTCCCACTGCCGGATGTGCGGCACCTGAACGTCGTCCAGATGCCCGTTGGTCACGGCAAAGATGATGGCGACCTGTTTCTCCACCGGCACCGGCTGGTACTGCGGCTGTTTCAGCACCTCGACCAGCCGGGCTCCGCGGGCGAGCTGCCGCTGGGTGGCGGGGTCGAGGTCGGAGCCGAAC
>JACCSE010000519.1 GCA_013813145.1 Gemmatimonadales bacterium | reverse complement strand
CCACGACCGGGGATAGTCCTTCGTATTCTTCCGAAACACCGCGATCGCCGAGTCCGTCTTCCCCTGCCCCAGCAGCTAGTAGCCGTAGGCGTTCATGTCCGCCTCGACCGCCAGCTGGAACGAGCGCCGGCGCAGTTCGGCCGCGCTCGCCGCATCGCCCTGCTTCTCCAGCAACGCCGCTTTGGCCCGGAGATTGGTGAAGTTCTCCTGAATCGCGATCGAGCTCTGGGCCCATTCGGTCGCCTCCGCCAGGTTTACGTCGTTGGCGTTGCACCATGCCGCCGCCTGCGCCCACGGCTGCCAGAAGAATCGGTGCAGCCCGCGAAGCTGCTGGCGCAGGCTGTCCACCACCACCTGCTTGCTCTGCACCGCGATCGGGACCGGCACCGCCAGCTTCTCCCAGCGAAGCGTGGCGACGACCGAGTCGCTCCCCGGCGAGTCGAAGGTGTACGCCAGCCGTTCCTGTGACTCGGCGGGCGCGGGCCTGGTCTTCAGCCGGACCACATCCTCCTTGGGGTCGTAGCTGAAGCTTCCCCACGCGCTCGCCTGGCGGCTCAGGATGACGGTCCAGTCGCCCGAGGTGGGAATCATATGCAGTCCGTACCGGCCGGCCGGGACCTCCTTCCCGCCGACCGTCACCGGCGAGCTGAAGGCGATGACGGTGTTCTCGTTGGCGCCGGCCCGCCAGACCGAATCGAAGGGCACCAGCGTGCCCCACACTTCGCGGCCGGCCGCGGCGGGGCGGTCGTAGGTGATGGTGATCTCGGTCAGCCCGACGGTCTGGCCCACGGTGGCGCGTGGGCTCTGCTTCGGCAACACCAGTGCCGGCCCTTGGGCGGTGGCGAGGTCGGCGATGCCGCACGCGAGCGCGAGCGTGACGCCGGAAACCAGGCGGTGCATGGAACCTCTCAGGCGAAGGGGAATGCCAGACCATACGGATCGGGGCCGGGGAAGGTTTACCTTGGGAATGTTCCGCGCTCTTCCGTTCGCGCTCCTGTTGGCCGGCTGCGCTCCCGCGCCGGGCCCGGCACGAACCCCGGCGACCGCTGAGCGATCTCCGGTGATTCTCGTCTCCCTGGACGGGTTCCGCTCGGACTATCTCGACCGCGGGGTCACCCCGACGCTGACCCGGCTGGCGCGGGAGGGGGCGCGCGCCGAGGCGATGGTGCCGGTGTTCCCCACCAAGACCTTTCCCAACCACTACACTATCGTCACCGGCCGCTGGCCGGCCAATCACGGCATCGTGGGCAACGAATTCACCGCGCCCGAGCTCGGCGCCCGGTTCGGGATGGCAGACCGCGGCGCGGTGCGCGACGCACGGTTCTGGGGGGCGGAGCCGATCTGGGTCACCGCGGAACGGCAGGGAGTCCGAACCGCGCCGCTGTTCTGGCCCGGGAGTGAGGCCGCGGTCGGAGGTGTCCGGCCCAGCTACGCTCTGCCGTACGACCATGATCTACCAGACAGCGCACGCGTTCGGCAGGTGCTCCAGTGGCTCGACCGGCCTCCACCGAAGCGCCCGGCCTTTCTCACCCTCTACACCAGCGTGGTGGACGCCGCCGGCCACGACTTCGGACCCGACGCGCCCGAGACCCGGGTCGCCATAGCTCAGGCGGACAGCATGGTCGGACTCCTCGCGGCCGGGCTGGCGGCGAGAGGACTCGAGGACAAGGTGAACCTGGTCATCGTGTCCGACCACGGCATGACCGCTACTGCCCCGGACCGGGTGATCGAGCTCGACACCTACCTAGACCGGAGCGCGTTCGAGGTGGATGCGATCTCACCGGTGCTGATGGCTCACCCCCGGCCGGGCCTGGAGGATTCAGTTTATCGGAGCCTGCGGGCTGCTCCTCACCTCACCGTCTACCGCCGAGCCGACCTGCCGGCTCGGTATCACCTGGCGGGGAGCCCGCGAGTGGCGCCGATCGTCGCGCTCGCGGACGAAGGTTGGGTGATCCGCCGGCGGCCGCTGCCGGGTGAGGAGCCCTGGGAGGTAGGCTATGGCGACCACGGCTATGACGACTCGCTCGCGTCGATGCGAGCGATCTTCGTCGCCCGCGGTCCCGGCTTTCGGCGCGGGCTGGTGGTTCCGCGCTTCCGGAACATCCACGTCTACCCACTGCTTGCCGAGCTGCTCGGGCTCAGGCCGGCGGAGACGGACGGCTCGCTCGACTCGGTGAGGGCGATGCTCGCCCACCCATCCGCCACCAGTGGATCAGTCCGGCGGCGAGGGTCAGCGCGAGCAGCGACAGCTCCCGCAAGTTCATCCGAAGCGCCAGCACCGCGGTGAATACGAGGCCGAGGACGGCCACGACGGTGCCGCCCGGAACTCGGAACCATGGCCGGTCCAGGTCGCCCGCTCCCCGGCGATCCCTGCGCCGCAGCACGATCAGGGCGACACAGACGGCGGCATAGGTCAGGAGACGGGAGACCGCCGAGAGACTGAGGTTCTGGAGAAATCCGGCCGATGCCGCCATGACCCAGGTCAGCACCGCGAAGATCGTCACTGACACGTACGGCGTCCGGAAGCGGGGATGCACCGAGCCGAGGCGCGGCGGCAGGTCGCCCTGCTCGGCCATCGCGTAGGTCAGTCGGGGGACTACCAGCATCGCGCCCGCGAGGTAGCCGTACACCGAGATCAAGGCCCCGATCGCCAGCATCGCCGCCCCGGCCGAGCCTAGGAAGGCGCGGGCCGAGTCGGCGAGGGGGCGAGCGCTCACCGACGGGTCCGGGAGCGTCGCCACGACGACGATCTGCACCAGGATGTACAATAGGGCGCAGAAGCCGAGCGCGGCGAGGAGCGCCACCGGCGCGTCGCGGCGCGGATCCTTGGCCTCCCCGAGTGGGAAGAGCGCCGCCTCGAACCCCCCGTAGGCGAAGACCAGCAGGAGAATCGCCTCGAGCCAGGTGCCGAGGGACGCATCCACGGCGGCACTCTCCGGCACCGCCTCACCGATCGAGAGTGCGGCGAGGCCGGCGATGACGAACAGGCCGAGGGGCACCAGCTTGGCGGCGGTGAAGGCGCTGCTGACGCCGAGGCCGGTGCCGACACCGCGGTAGTTGGCGGCCGCGAGCGGAAGAATCATCAGCGCCAGGATGATGCGCGATTCGACCGGTCCGGTCGCCTGGGGCCAGAACTCGGCGAGGTAGATGACGAAGAGGTTGCCGTTGGTCGCCGCGGCGGTGAGCCGCACCAGGTAGCTGAGCCATGCCATCTCGATGCCGGCCAGCCGGCCGAAGGCGACGCGGGCATACAGATACGGCCCGCCGGCGACCTGGAACCGGCTCGCCACCTCGGCAAAGCAGAGCACGACGAGCGCCATCCCCGCCGCGGCCGCCAGCCAGGCCCAGGGGCTCGCCCGTCCCAGCTTCGCCGCGATCACCGCGGGCAGTCCGAAGACGCTGCTCCCGATCACGACGTTCAGCACCAGGCCCACGAGGGCGACGCGGCCGATGGCCCGGGGAAGGTTCGACATGGCGATGAGTATCCCTGCCTTCGTGAATCCGGACGGCGGTAGCGCCAAGAAGGCTCTGGGAGCGCTCGAGGCGAACGGGGGCTTCGACGTTCAGCTCGCCAGTCCTCGGGAGCTGCCGCGGCGGCTGGCGGAGACGATCGCCGCCGGCGCGCCACGCCTGCTGGTCGCCGGCGGTGACGGAACCATCGAGCTGGCGGCGGCGGCGCTCGCCGGCGGACCGGTGGAGCTGGCGGTGCTGCCGGGCGGCACGCTCAACCACTTCGCGCGAGGTCACGGCATTCCCACCGACCCGGGCGAGGCGCTCGCCGTGGCCCGGAGTGGCGTCGCGCGAACCACCGACGTGGGCTACGTGAACGATCAGCTCTTCATCAACACCACCTCGGTCGGCGCCTATGTCCACTTCGTCCGCACCCGAGACCGGATCGAGCGATTCTGCGGCTACTGGGGGGCCAGTTTCCTGGCCGGTGTCCGGGTACTCCTGACG
>JACCSE010000501.1 GCA_013813145.1 Gemmatimonadales bacterium | reverse complement strand
AGCCGAGCGCCCGCATGAGCGCGAGCGGGTCGCGCACCGCGCGAAGGACGGCCGGCGAATTGCCGAGCAGCCGGCGGCCCGCCGCCAGCTCCGCGACCGCGTCCGGGTAGTTCTCGAAGTTGGAGGTGTAGGCGGCGAGGCCGGCCGAAATTCCCCGCGCGGCGGCCGCCGCCTCTCGGGGCGTGAACCCCCCCGACTCGCGGGTCAGCGCGATCACGTCGGCCATCGCCCGGAGATCGAGATCGCCGAAGCCGTCGACCGCCGTCACCTGGTATCCCGCGCGCGCGGCCGAGCCGGCGAAGGCCCGGGTTGCGACCCCGGCGATCACCACGTGCTCTCTCGCGCTAGGCACCGTCGAGCCCCAGCCGCCGCCGTGCCGCCTCGGGCGAGATCACATACAGATGGTCGAGCACCGTTCCCTCCGCCTCCCGAATCCGCAGCCGATCGACCAGCGGCGCGCACCTGCCTCCCGCCAGCCCGTCAGCCACCAAGGCCGCGCCCTGCGCCGCCTGGCTCGCCTTTCCACCGAAACCCTCGAGCAATCGCACCGGACCGAAGTCCGCGAGCTCGCGCGCCAGCCGGGCGCGCACCGCCGGATCCTTCGCCCGCCGGCCGGAGAGCAGGATCTCGTCGGCGAGCGGTACGGGCACGAGCAGCTGCCTGGCCAGTTTGACCGCGCCTTCCAGAAATGCCTCCACCGCCACGGCGGCCGAGTCCGGGCTCCGCCGCATCACCGCTTCCACTCCGCCGCCGAAGAGCATGTCTTTGGACACCTGGCCGGCGAGAAACGCCACCTCGCCGTCCAGTGCTCCCGCGGCGCGCCAACCGATCGGCCCGCCGGTGCCGCCGATACCGTCCACCACCTGCCCGTCCCGCACCGCCACTCCCGCGGTGAACGCGCCACCCAGCTCCAGCAGGACCAGCGAGATCTCGTCCAGCGGCTGCCCAGTGCGCTCGTGCCGGTCCCAGATCGCCAGTGCCGCGGCGCAGAGCTTGTCCGCCGTGCCCAGGTCCACCCGGTTGAGCTTTCGGTGGGTGGGTACCGTGTCCAGGTGCACCACGCCCGGCAGGTAGACCACCGGCAGACCAGAGCTCCCCAACCGCCGGGCGAAGCTCCGGATGCCGCCGATCCCGCCGGGATCGTCCGGCGCGGCAAGGAAAGCCAGCCGCAGGTCGTCGTCGCTGACACCCACCACGGGGCGCAATGGAAGACCGTACCCCGAGGGTCCGGCCACCAGCTCGGGAGGGCCGCCCTCGGTCAGCCGGGAGACGAACGCGTCGGGATCCGCCAGGGCGTCCGCGGTGGGCCACGATTCGTCGAGATAGACCCGGCCGTCGTCGAGGCCGCAGACGTCCAGGGTGACCGTGCCCGGGTCGATCCCGGCGACGCGGGGCATCGGGTCACTTCTTCCGAGGGCCCATCTCCCGGGCGACCTCCGCGATCGCCTCCGCGTCGAGCACCAGATCGTTGCGGGTGAAGAGCCGCGCGACGCACGCCTTGTGGAGCTTGGTCTTCAGGGTGCCCACGCCGAACGCCCCGTAGACCGTCACTCCGTTCCGCTTCTCCCCGGCGTCGTTCACCTCGACGCCTTCGATGCCCAGCGGCGGCGCCGCGTTGAGGTCCACGGCGACCTTGAGCGTCTTGACGGCGGTCCAGGCCGACTCCGGCACCATCTGCACGCCGGCCGGGCCCGAGTTGAGCAGGACGTCGGCACCTTCGAGCACTCCGGGGAGCCTGGACGAATCGGTCAGCGTCGTGGCCTCGACCTGAACGTTGAATCGCGCGCTGATGAACTGGCGGGCCTTCTCGCCCTGCTCCGGCTTGCGCGAGGTGATGGTCACCCGGGCGCCGTCCCGCGCCAGCAGACCCGCCGCGCGCTGGCCTACCGGGCCGGTGCCCGCGAGGATCACCACCTTCTTGCCGCTGAGATCGCCCAGGGTCTCCTCGATCTTCACCACCGCCGCCACGGCGGTGGTATTCGAGCCGTTGGAGTCCAGCATGAGCGAGACCTTGAGCGGATCGAACATGGCGTCCTGCGCCATGGCGAGGAGCTGCTCGCCGGCGGACATGTTGTTGCCGCCGATCCAGACCGCGGTGTTGTGCAGGTCCTTGGGGCCGCGAGTGAAGATGCAGCCGTGTATGAGGTCGCGGACATCGCTCTCGGCGACGCCGCCGTAGCTCATGATGACGTCGGCCCCGGCGTCGTACGCGACGACCTGGTCAAAAACGCTCGGCAGGCGGGAGCTGTCGAGCTGCAGCAGGAGCTTGCGCATCGGAGGAACCTTTTCCCTCGCGGAACCCGGTGGTTACGGAAACAACGAGGGGCGCGCCCTGACCGCGGGCCGCCCCTCGCCGACACGTCGTTGCAGCGGGGCTGTAGCGATCAGCCTTCCGCGCCGCTGGCGAACGGATGCCGCGCGGCCTTGTACTTCTGGAGCACCTCGTCCACTGTCGGCGTGCCCTTGAGCGCGCGGGCGATCGACTCCTTGGTGGCCTGGTAGTTGTACTGGTAGATCTTCTTGTCGTCTTCGGCCTGCCAGTGAATGAAGACGCCGACCAGCA
>JACCSE010000482.1 GCA_013813145.1 Gemmatimonadales bacterium | reverse complement strand
CCCCCGGACCGGCGCCCCGGGCGCCCCGCCCGCCCGTACCTTCGGCCCCGACGCCGAGAAGGGCGGCGGCCGAAAGAAGGGCAAGAAGGGCAAGCGTTCGTCGGTGGACCAGGATGCGGTGCAGGCCAATATCCTGCGGACCCTTCAGGGCATGAAGGGCCCCGCCGGACGCAAAGGCCGCCGGAGCGACGAGCCGTCGTTCCGCGAGCTGCAGGCCGGCCGGGCAGCCGAGGAGCGGGAGCGGGAGAAGACCCGTATCCGGGTGAACGAGTTCATCTCGGTGTCTGAGCTCGCTGCCGCCATGAAGGTGCCCGCCACCGGGATCGTCCAGTTTGCCTTCAAGGAGCTGGGCCTCATGGTGACGGTGAACCAGCGGCTCGACTTCGACCAGATCGAGCTCATCGCCTCCGCCTTCGGTTTCGAGGCGGTGCGCGAGAGCGAGTACGCGGCCGAGATGGAGACCGAGGTGACGGTGGACGCGCCCGAGGATCTGGTGCCCCGGCCGGCGGTGGTCACCATCATGGGCCACGTGGACCACGGCAAGACGTCGCTGCTCGACTACATCCGGAAGGCCAACGTGGTCGCCGGCGAGGCGGGCGGGATCACCCAGCACATCGGGGCCTATCACGTGAGCTTGCCGAATGGCCGGAGCATCACCTTCCTCGATACCCCGGGCCACCAGGCCTTCACCGCCATGCGGGCCCGTGGCGCCCAGGTCACCGACATCGTGGTGCTCGTGGTCGCGGCGGACGACCAGGTCATGCCGCAGACGGTCGAGGCGATCAGCCACGCCCGGAACGCCGGCGTGCCCATGATCGTCGCGATCAACAAGATCGATCTGCCCAGCGCCAACGTCCCCAAGGTCAAGCAGGACCTGCTCCAGCAGAACGTGGTGCTCGAGGAGTTCGGCGGGAACGTTCTCTCGGCCGAAATTTCGGCGAAGAAGGGAACCGGCGTCGATGCGCTGATGGAGCAGATCGTCCTCCAGTCCGAGATTCTCGATCTCAAGGCCAACCCCAACGGTAAGGGTCATGGCGCCGTGCTGGAGGCTACCCTCGACCCGGGCAAGGGGCCGTTGGCCACCATCCTGGTCCAGAAGGGCACGCTGCGGGGCGGCGACAATTTCATCTGCGGCAAGTTCTCCGGCCGGGTCCGCGCGCTGTACGACGAGCGCGGCAAGACGGTGAAGGAAGCCGGGCCCTCCATTCCGGTGCAGATCCTCGGCTTCGAGGGCGTCCCCGCGGCGGGCGACACCTTCGCGGTGGTCACCGACGCAGTGGAGGCGCGCGAGATCGCCCAGAAGCGGCAGCGGCTGGAGCGCGAAGCGCAGAACCGCCGGAGCGCGCGGGGCGGCACGCTGGAGGACTTCAGCCGCGCGCTCAAGGAGGGCGAGGTCTCGACCCTTCGGATCATCATCAAGGCCGACCAGGGCGGTCCAGCCGAGGCCCTCGCCGACGCCCTCGCCCAGCTCAGCACCAGCGAGGTGCGGGTGGACGTCGTGCACCGCGGCGTCGGCGCGATCACCGAGAGCGACATCCTGCTGGCCAAAGCCTCGGGTGCCATCGTCCTCGGCTTCCACGTCCGGCCCGACTCCAACGCCCGTGGGGCGGCGGAGCGGGAGCAGGTGGACGTGCGCACCTACCGCATCATCTATGAGGCGGTGGAAGACGTGCGCAACGCGCTGGAGGGTCTGCTCAAGCCCGAGGAGCGGGAGACCGTGCTCGGCGAGGCCGAGGTGCTCCAGCTCTTCAAGGTGAGCAAGGTCGGCACTATCGCCGGCTGCATGGTCCGGAGCGGGCTCATCCAGCGCACCGCCAGGGCCCGCATCACCCGCGACGGCACCACGGTCTACACCGGCACGCTCTCCAGCCTCAAGCGCTTCAAGGATGACGTCCGTGAAGTGCGCGAAGGCCTGGAGTGCGGCATCGGGATCGAGAATTTCAACGATCTCAAGGTCGGCGACCGGATCGAGTCGTTCCGGATGGAAGAGGTGAAGCGCACGCTTCAGCCGACGGCCGAAGCGGGTCAAGGGTCGCGGGTCTAGGGTCAAGCGTCTCGACCCTAGACTCTCGACTCCCATGCTCCTCGCCCTCACCACCTGGGACCTCCACCTCCCCGGCTGTCACTCCCTCAAGGAGAAGCGCGGGGTGCTCAAGCCGCTGACGGCGGGGCTCCGGCGGGGCCTCAACGTCTCCGTCGCCGAGACCGGCCACCAGGACCTCTGGCAGCGGGCGGAGATCGCCTGCGCGGTCGTCGGGACGGCCCGGTCGGTGGTGGACGAGGTCCTGCGTGCCGCCGATCGGGTGGTCGAGGAGGCGGACGGCGTACGGATCGTGGATACGGTGACGGTCTACCGATGAAGGGATCTTCCCGCCGCCCCGAGCAGGTGGCCGAGACGCTGCGCCAGGTCGTGGCCGACGCCCTGATGCGGGAGGTGCGGGACCCGCGAGTCGGGTTCATCACCGTCACCAGCGTGCAGGTCACCGGCGACCTGTCCCACGCCACCGTGCTGGTGAGCGTCCCGGGCGACGACGCGGCGAAGGGCCGCGCCCTCGACGGCCTCCGCAGCGCCGCCGGCTTCCTGCGCTCGCGCGCGGCCCGTACGCTCACCACCCGCACCGTGCCCGAGCTGCACTTCGAGCTGGACAAGGGGCTCGAGCATGCCGCCCGTATCAACGCGCTGCTGGAGGAGATCCGCCGCGAGGAGCCGGGCTGATCGGCGCGATCCTGGTGGACAAGCCCGCCGGACTCACCTCGCACGACGCGGTGCACCGGGTTCGCCGGGCGCTCGGGATTCGGGCCGTGGGTCACACCGGAACCCTCGATCCGTTCGCCACCGGCCTGCTGGTGGTGCTGGTCGGCCGGGCCACCCGACTCGCGCGCTTCGTCGAGCAGCAGCCCAAGACCTACCTGGCGACCGCCCGCCTCGGCTTCCGGACCGACACCGACGATCGGACCGGAAAGGCGCTGGAGCCGGTAGTCGCGCAGCCGGCGCTCCCGGAAGCGATGGTCCGCGTGGCGCTCGCTGGGTTCGAGGGGGAGCAGCGGCAGCGGCCCCCCAGCTTCTCCGCCAAGCACGTCGACGGAGTGCGGAGCTACCGCCTGGCGCGGCGGGGCGAGACGGTGGCGCTGCCCGAGGTCCCAGTGACGGTGCACCGGATCGAGCTGGTGGCGCAGGATGGGGCCCAGGTCACCTTTCGAACCACCGTGAGCGCCGGCACCTACGTTCGCGCCCTCGCCCGCGACCTCGGCGAGCGGCTCGGCGTCGGCGCCCATCTGGTGGCACTCAGGCGCGAGGCGATCGGACCGCTGAACGTCGACGCCGCGGTGCCGCTCGAGGCCGTCACGGCCGCGGCGGTGCGCCCGGTCCGCGAGGTGCTGGGACACATGCCCGCCCTCGAGCTCGACGCCGAAGCGCGGTGCGACGTGTTGCATGGGCGCGCGGTGGGGGCAGCGGGGCAGGGGGGCAGCGGGGTGGACGTTGCACTGTTGTGGGAAGGGGAACTGGTGGCGGTCGCGCGGGAAGTCGGCGGACTGCTCAAGCCGGCTGTAGTACTGGCAGACCCGTGATCGATCGTCCCCCGGCCTCTGCCCTGCTCCCCCCGCTGCCCCGCGGCTCCACCGTCACCGTCGGCTCGTTCGACGGCGTCCACCGCGGCCACCAGGCGGTGCTCCAGGAGATCGCCCGGCGGGCGGGGGATGCGGGAAGGTCGAGCGTGCTGGTCACCTTCGAGCCCCACCCGCTGGAGGTGGTGAACCCGCAGGCGGCGCCTCCGCTCCTCACCACCGGACCGGAGCGCCGGGAGATTCTGGCGCAGACGCCGCTCGACTACGTTCTCTTCCTCCGGTTCGATCGCCGGCTGGCGGCCCTGAGCCCGGAGGAGTTCGTCCGAGGGGTGCTGCTCGAGCGCTGCGCCATGCGCGAGCTGGTGATCGGCCCCGACCACGGCTTCGGCCGGGGCCGGAGTGGCGACGTCGAAACCCTGCGGCGCCTCGGCGCATCCCTCAGGTTCGACGTGGACGTCGTGAACGATGTGAACGTGGGTGACCAACACGTCTCCAGCTCCCGGATCCGCCGGGCGGTCGCCGGCGGCGATCTGGACACCGCCGCACGGATGCTGGGCCGGCCCTATTCGGTGAGCGGAGTCGTGGGGGAAGGCGAGCGCCGGGGCCGTACCCTCGGCGTGCCGACGATCAACCTCACCGATGTCCCGCCGCAGAAGCTCCTGCCCCCTGATGGAGTGTACGCGGTGCAGGTCGAGTGGCGCGGGGGCCGGACCGGCGGGATGATGAATCAGGGGCCCAAGCCCACGTTCGAAGACGGCCGGCGCACGCTGGAGGCGCACCTCTTCGGTTTCGAGGGAGAGCTCTACGGCGAATGGGTCCGCATCGAGTGGGTGGAACACCTCCGGGACGTCAGGCGCTTCGCCTCGGTGGAGCAGTTGCGGCAGCAGTTGGAGCGTGACCGTGGCCGGGCGTTGGCGGTGCTAAGTGCGCGGCAGGAGTACAATTGAGGGGGACCTGCGACCTGAAGGCCTGAAAGTCGAATTCCACGATGTCTATTCGCACACGGCTCCTGGTGATCCTCGCGCTGGTCGCGCTCAGCGTCTACCACCTCATCCCGCGCGAGGTCACCCTCCGCGAGCGGGATCTGCAGACCGGCGTCATGCGCGACAACGTCGTCACGCGGGTGCCGCTCAAGCTCGGCCTCGACCTCCAGGGCGGCATGCACCTCGCCATGGAGCTGGATCAGTCGCGGCAGGTTTCGGCCGACCCCGCCCGCGACCTCGACCTGGCGTTGACCGTCCTTCGGAAACGGATCGACGAGTTCGGCGTCGCCGAGCCGGTGGTCCAGAAGGTCGGCGACGAGCGAATCGTGGTCGAGCTCGCCGGCATCGACGATCCGGCGCGGGCCAAGTCCATCGTCCAGCGCACCGCCTTCCTCGAGTTCCGGATCACCGACGAGACCAACGCGCTGGAGAAAGCCATTCCCGCGATGGACCGGGTGCTCCGCCGCCTCGGCGTCCGCGGCAGCGATACCACCAGCCGGCCCTCGGCCGTCGAGCAGCTCCTCGGCGGCGACTCCGCTTCCCGGCCGGCAAGGGGAGACAGCGCCAAGGGCGACAGCGCGAGGGCCGGCGCCGCCAGGGCCGACAGCGCCGCCCCGGATAGCTCCGCCCGGGACAGCGCTCCCCCCGGTGCCGCCATCCTCGGCTCGCTGATCCAGCCCGGCGGCGCCAGCGGCGGTGGAGGGCCGGGCGAGTATATGGTTCCCGAGACGGCCTTTCCCCGGGCGGACAGCCTCCTCAGCATCCCTGAGGTCGCCCGCCAGCTCCCTCGCGGAGTCGTGCTTCGCTGGAGCGCGGCCCCGCTCAGCGTGGGTACCGAGTCGTAC
>JACCSE010000479.1 GCA_013813145.1 Gemmatimonadales bacterium | reverse complement strand
CGGCTGTAGTCCGCGATCGCGTCGGTCGGAATCGCGGGCTGGCTCTCCGACTCCCCCTCGGGCAGGCCGGCGGCAGCCGTGATCCGCTGACCCACGGTCTCCAGGATCGCCGCGAGCTGCGCCCGATCCTGGAGCTTGGGGTCGTCGTTGGAGACCACCTTGAGGATCTTGCCGCTTTGGGCGTCCACCAGCCGCGCGTTGATCCGAAACTTGCCGTAGAAGTCGGCGAAGCTTCCGGTCACGGTGTAGCGCGCGCCGAGTGCCTTTGCCACCTGGGCGGCCGTCGCGGCGTCCACCCGCTGCCGCGGCCCGAGACCCGCCGCCGAGAGTGCCGCGTTCACCCGTCCGCGCTCCGCGACGGCCACGCCAGGGTGCCGGTCGAGCGCTCCGGCCAGCATCGCCGGGAGGCCCAACTCGAGCGCCTCGAAGATTTCCTTGTCCTGCCCGTACGACCCGCTGTTCTCGAACGGAAGCACGGCGATCAGAGCCTGGCTCTGTTGCGCGCCCGCCCCGTGCGGCCACGCAACGGCCGCGAGCATCGTGATTCCCCACCCCCAGACCCGCATCGCTCCTCCTCTCACAGCGCCAGCTCCAATCCTTCGGCGGCGGCGTCCACTTCCAACCCGGGCGCGACCTGGCGGGCGAAGGCGCGGGTTTGATCCAGCAGCCGGTCAATCGCGTCGTCGTCGTGCTCGGGTTCGTGATGAAACAGGACCAGGCGCCGGCACCCCGCCTCGGCCGCCAGCTCGACCGCCTGCCGCGGGGTGGAATGCCCCCATCCGCGACGGACCTGGATCATGTGCTCCGAGTACATCGCGTCGTGGATCAGAGTATCGGTTTCGCCGAGGAACGTCACCAGCGCTGCCCGCCAGCCGTCGCCCACCGGATAGCTCCCACCGTCGCCCAGCTCGTTGTCGGTGACGTAGGCGATCTCCCGCCCGCCGGTGGCCGGCGCCAGCCGATAGCCGTAGGTGGTTCCCGGATGACGGAGCCGGAAGGCGCGCACCCGGAAGTCGGCGATCGGGAACTCTCCCTCCTCGATCTCGGTGACCCGCAGCGCCGCCGCGACCGCCGTGAGCGGTACTGGGAACACCATAGGGTCCATCTGGCGGCGGAGGATCTTTTCCAGGGGCACGCCTTCCTGCGCCGCCCCGTAGATGCACACACTGTTTCCCGGTGCGCTGAGCGGCTTGAAGAAGGGCAGGCCTTGAATGTGATCCCAGTGCGTGTGGGAGAGCAGGATGTCCGCCGAGAGTGGACCGTCGCGCCGGGCCATCAGCTCGTGGCCCAGGGGCCGGAGGCCGCTGCCGGCGTCGAGGATCAGAAGTCGGCGACCCGGCCCGCTGACCCCGATGCAGGCAGTATTGCCGCCATAGCGCGCCGTCCTCGGCCCAGGGGTCGGAATCGAACCCCGGGTTCCCCAGAACGTGAGGGTGTACGCCACGACTACGGGCCAGGAGCGGTGAGTATCATTAATGAACCTCTCCCGGCCGCCGTGCCCTCGGCAGCGGTCGGAGTCACGGGCTCCGGGTGACTATCCTCACGTGCGTCGCGCGGCCAGCATGAGCGAGCGCCGGTCCTTGAGGGTTATGTCCTTGCGGGAGACCTGGATGATGCCGCGCTCCACCAGGTTGCGCATGGTACGCGAAACGGTCTCGCGGCTGGAGCCGATCATTTGCGCGATTGTGTGGTGGGTCAGCTTGCGGGTGATGCGGTCGCCTCCTTCGTCTTCGGCCATCCGGAGGAGGAGGTGGGCCACCCGTCCGTTTACGTCCAGCAGGACGAGGCTGCCGATCTTCTCGTCGGCTCGGCGAAGCCGCCGGGAGATCTCCTTGAGCAGAGAGATCGCGACTTCCGGCGAATTGCGGAGCCGCGCGTGGAAGTCTTCACGGCGGAGCACCAGGAGGCTCGAGTCCTCCATCGCGATGACGTGGGCCGAGCGGGGCTCCTCGTCGATCACCGCCATCTCCCCGAAGAAACTCCCCTCGCCCAGCACCGAGAGGATCACCTCGCGCCCGTCCTCCGCGATCAGCACCACCTTCACCTGCCCGGCGGCCACGAGGAAGAGGGCGTCGCCGGGATCATCCTCGAACACGATCACACTGCCCTTCGGGTAGCTGCGCTCGCGGGTCAGCTCGGCGAACGCGGACAGGTCGGTTTCGCTCAGGCCGGAAAAGAGCGGGACC
>JACCSE010000468.1 GCA_013813145.1 Gemmatimonadales bacterium | reverse complement strand
GGCGTGCGCTGGTGAATCCACGCCTGGCGCTGGATCTGCTGCGCACGGGTTGGGCATTCCGACGGCGCCGGTGGTGGACCAGCGCACCGTTCCTGCCGCTGCCGGACCGGACCTACCTGCGGTGGCGGATGCACACCGCCTATGCCGACGAGAACGCGGTGCCGCCGCTCGACGACGTGGTGCGCTTCGCGCGCTGGCGCCGGGAGACCATGGGCCTGTGAATCAGCTCCCCCACGTCGTGATCCTCGGAGGCGGATTCGCCGGGCTCTACGCCGCCCGCGGGCTTCGCGACGCCCAGGTGCGCGTCACGCTGCTCGATCGCCGGAACCATCACCTGTTCCAGCCGATGCTCTACCAGGTGGCGACCGCCGCGCTCAACCCCGCCGACATCGCGTCCCCCATCCGCTCGGTGCTGCGGAAGCAGATGAACACCGAGGTGCTGCTCGCCGAGGCAAGCGCGGTGAACGTCGCCGAGCGCCGGGTCGCTTTCACCGATGGAGGAAGCGTCACCTACGACTATCTCATCGTGGCCACCGGCGCCCGCCACTCCTACTTCGGCAACGACCGCTGGGAGCCGCTCGCCCCGGGACTCAAGAGCCTGGAGGACGCACTCGAGATCCGCCGTCGCGTGCTGCTCGCGTTCGAGCGCGCCGAGCGCGAGTCGGATGCGGTGCGGCGCCACGCGTACCTCACTTTCGTCGTCGTGGGTGGTGGGCCGACCGGGGTGGAGATGGCGGGCGCGGTCGCCGAGATCCGGCGCTACGCCCTCCGCCGGGACTTTCGGCACATCGATCCGCGGGAGGCGACGGTGCTGCTGCTCGAAGGCGACTCCCGTCTCCTGACCTCGTACCCGCCGAAGCTGAGCGATGAGGCCAAGCGACAGTTGCGCCGGCTGGGTGTCGAGGTGCGGACCGAGACGATGGTGACGGACATCCGCCCCGGCTCGGTCACCGCCGCCGGATGGACCATTCCCACCCAGACGGTGATCTGGGCCGCCGGAAACACCGCCAGCCCGCTGCTCAAGACGTTGGGCACGCCGCTCGATCGCGCCGGCCGCGCTATCGCCGAACCTGACTGCACCATCCCGGGCCACCCGGAGGTTTTCGTGCTCGGCGACGCCGCCGCGTACACCCAGGAAGGCGAGCTGCTTCCGGGCACCTGCCCGGTGGCCATCCAGATGGGCCAGTACACCGCCCGCGTCATCGAGGGAGACCTGGCGGGCCGGCCACGGCGCTCCTTCCGCTATTGGGACAAGGGACAGCTCGCCGTCGTAGGCCGGGGCCGGGCGGTGGCGGACATCTGGAAGCTGCACTTCGGCGGCTTCATGGCGTGGTTGATATGGATCTTCGTCCACATCGCCTTTCTCATCGGGTTCCGCAACCGGCTGCTGGTGCTGATCCAGTGGGCGTGGTCTTATCTCACTTACGGCCGGGGAGCACGCCTCATCACAGAGGAGATCCGTCCCGCCGAGTCCCCCGCTCTTCGAGCGTCCCCGCCCGCGGCAGCGTCGCTCGAGGCGGCGATGCACGAGGTGGCGAGGCCTCCGGTACGGGTACCCGCTCGAATGCCGTGACGTTCGCGCGAGAGGTCAAGGATCGGGCGGCGGCGCTCGGGTTCCTCGCCTGCGGGATCACCGATCCGAGCCCGCCGCCGCACGGTGACCGGCTCGACGCTTGGCTGGCCAAGGGGTACGCCGGCACGATGCGCTACCTGAATCGCCAGGCTCGCCGCCGCAAAGACCCGCGCCTCATCGTTCCGGAAGCACTGTCGGTGGTGGTAGTGCTTGATAACTACTATCACCCCGGCACTTCACTCGAAGCCGGCCCCAAGCTTGCCCGATACGCGGCAGGCCAAGATTACCATAGAGTTACGGCCGGCCGCCTGGAAACGCTCGCCGAGCTCCTGAGGAAGAGCGGCGCGAGCATCGCCCGAGTCTATACCGATGCCGGACCGGTACCCGAGCGGGAGCTGGCCCAGCGTGCTGGGCTGGGGTGGATCGGTAAGAATACGATGCTGATCCGGCCGGGTGCCGGGTCGTTCTTCTTCATCGGTTCGATTTTCACCGACCTGGCGCTCGAGCCTGACGCTCCCTTCGACCTGGACCGCTGCGGAACCTGCACCCGTTGCCTCGACGCCTGCCCCACCGACGCGTTGGTCGAGCCCCGGGTGCTGGACGCCACCCGGTGCATCTCGTATCTCACCATCGAGCACCGAGGACCGTTACCCGATCCGCTCGCCGAGCGACTCGATGGCTGGGTCTTCGGCTGCGACGTCTGCAACGACGTCTGCCCCTGGAACCAGCGCTTCGCGGCACCGACGACGCTGGCGGCATTCCGCTCGCGCGACGCGCTGGCGGGCGCCGACCCCGGCTTCTTCGAGCGGATGGATGAGGAGGAGTTTGCCCGGCGATTCGGGGACACGCCGCTGGAGCGGCCGGGACTCTCGGGGATGCGACGGAATTTCCGGGCGGCATTCGCACCGCAAACGGAGCCACCGGATGCATCCTGAGCTGGGCCACTACGCGCGCCTGCTGCGCTACGATGCGTGGGCCAACGCGGAGGCGGTGGCATCACTGGCCCGCGGCACCCCGCCCGCGCAGGCGCTCCGCTGGATGGGGCACATCGTCGGCTC
>JACCSE010000417.1 GCA_013813145.1 Gemmatimonadales bacterium | reverse complement strand
TGTCCACCCCGGACCCGGTGCCTCCTCCCTGCCCATCTCGGGCCTGTGCTTCCGGCCCCTGCCCCTCGCTTTCCTGCGCCTCTCCTCCTTGGCCTTGCCTGGCGGAGCCTTCCGCCTGCCGGCCAGCGGGCGGCGCCGGCGCCTGGATCAGGTCGGCAATGCCGCCCGCCCGCTGCTGGACCCACTGCTCGACCTGGTCGATCGCCTGCGGCACCTGCTGCCGGAGCTGCCGAACCTGTTCGCTGATGCGCGGCGCGGTGAGCAGGCCGAGACCCACCAGGACGCCGATCGCCGAGAGGACCAGCAGCAGGGCCCCCAACACCCGGGGAACCCGGCGGCGCTCCAGCCAATCCACTCCGGCCGCGAGAGTGATGCCGAGCAGAACGCCGAGGAAGCCGACGAGGAAAACCGAGCGACCCACCCAGAGGAGCTGGAGAGCTACGTAGACCCCGGCCACGATCGCCGTGGCCCTGAGGATGTCCCGCGTGCGCCAGCCGACTTGCCTGGGCCGGGGATCTCGCTTTCCGGAGTGCGCCGGCGGAGAGGTAGTAGTCATGACCGATAGTGGGTGGGCTCGCGCGCGCCGTCAATGACCGTTCTCACCGGCGAGTTCCCCAGCGGGACCGCCACCGTGCGCCGCTCCGGCTCGCGCAGCCACTCGGCCACGAGCCAGATCGTGGCGAACAGATAGCTCAGCCCGGCCGGCACCCACATGATCAGGCCGGCGAGCTGCTGGTCCTCGAGCGGCATGAGTCCCCAGAGCGGGGCCGCGGCCCCGTAGGCGGGATACCAGGGACGGGCGGCCACGGTCAGCAGCGCGCCGAGCCCGCCGGTATAGATCATCGTGGTGAAGAGCGACAGAATTGCGCCGCCCTGCCGGGCCCGGAGCCGCGCCTCGGTGAGCACCGACCACCAGTAGAGCAGCGCGGTCCCGAGGAAGCTCGCGTGCTGCAGCGAGTGCACCAGCTCGGACGTGACCGTGAGACCATAGAGCGCAGGGGCGTGCCAGACGATGATCGCCAGCGCGTGCAGCACCCAGGCTACCTCCAGCCGGGCGAGCCCGCGGACCAGCGGACGCAGCCGCGCGAGCCGGGAGCCCACCCGGCGGCGCAATACGGGACCCAGCGCCCAGAGGGACACCACGAATGGCCGCCCGAGGACCAGCAGCGGCGCCGCCACCACCATGAGCAACTCGTGCTGGGCCATGTGGGCCCAGAGCAGCGCGCCGCCCATGCGGTGGAGCGGGGAGACGAGCGCACCGACCAGTGCAAACCAGCCGGCCCAGAATGCCGCCGCCTCGCGCCGCCGGGCACCGCGCCTGCGAACGCTTCGCCGGCGGAGGCCGAGCCAACCTCGCGCGTAGAGACCGGCGGTCACGGCCAGGCCGAGCAGGACGCCCGGCTCCCAGCTCCATGCCCCCCACACGTCGTGGGGGGCCAGCGCTACGCCCTCGTGAACCAGGGTCACGAGTCCGTCATTGGCAGGGATGCAGGAACACGCTGACGCTCCACTGCGCCACGATCACCAGCGCGAACATGGCGCCGGAGAGTACATCGGGCAGTGCGAGCAAGCGGCTGCAGACCCAACCGGCGGCAAAGCCAGCCGCCACGAACAGCCGGATGGTTGGCATGGGAGTACACGAGGATACATCCAAAGCTGGCCGTCCGCACCGACGCGCGGGACTTGCCGTCCCTGTTGCTCGCGACCGGGGGCTCCGCCAGCTTTAGCCGTAGCGCGACGGTTGCCTAGCTGGGGCGAGGCAAGCCTCGCCGCTACGGGGACAGGAAGGGCCACTCCAGAAGGTGGGGGAAACCATGTCGCGTCGGCACGGCTCCATGGCGGCAATCGCCCTGGCCCTATCGGTCAGCGGGTACGCCCTGTACCAAGCGCCGCCGCCTGCCGGCAACCGTGTCACCATTCTGTACGATGCGTTCGGACGATCTCCAAAGATGGAGAAGGACTGGGGGTATTCCGTGCTGCTGGAGTACGGCGGGAAACGCATCCTGTTCGACACCGGCAACAATCCGGCGATCTTCGCGAACAACGTGAAAGCCGCGGGCGTGGACCTGACGCGGCTGGACTTCGCGGTCATCTCGCATCGCCACCTCGACCACACCGCCGGGCTGACCCACCTGATCAAGGTCAATCCGGCGGTCAAGATCTACGCACCCAAGGAACCGTTCGGCGTGTTCGGCAGCTCGCTGCCGAGCAAGTTCTACCGGACGGAGGACGAGTTGCCGAAGGCCATGCGATACTTCGACGGCCATCCTGAGGAGACGCTGAGCTTCGGCACAGCGTGGGTGAAGGGCAGATTCGTTCCGGTGGACTCGACGTTGGAGGTCGCCCCCGGAGTGCACCTCATTTCGCAGGTCTCCGAGGCCGTCGGGACCAAGGAATTGCGCGAGCTCTCACTGGCTCTCGAAACGCCGCGCGGGATGGTGGTGGTGGCCGGGTGCTCCCATCCGGGCATCGAAAGGATCGTGGAGGCGGCGACGAAGATCGACCAGAACGTGCATATGGTGTTCGGCGGCTTCCACCTGCCCGCGGCGAAGGACGAGGACATCGCGCGCATCGCCAGCGCGCTCCGCGACAGGTACAAGGTCGACCGGGTGGCTCCGGGTCACTGCACCGGCGAGCCGGCGTTCCATCGGTTCACGAAGATATGGAAGGACCGGTACGCGTACGCGGGTGTGGGAAGTATTGTCGACCTGCCCTGAGCCAGTAAGGGTGACTGAACCTCGGGCGGGAGGCCGGTGTCGTCACGGTACGCGCCTCGCACTCACGGGGGCACCGGCACATCCGCGGTATAGACCTCCTCCCGCACCGGCCGGAATCCCCGACGCAGATAGTTGGGGAGCGCGGCCGGATGGTCGAGGGTGCAGGTGTGCAGCCAGACCCGCGCGGCATCCAGGCTCCACGCCGTGCGCGCGGCTTCGGTGAGAAGGAACTTGCCCCACCCTCGCCCGACGTACTCCGGCAGCAGGCCGAAGTAGACGATCTCCACGGCGCCGTCTCCCTCCCTGCGCAACTCGAAATACCCGGCCGGGGCAGCCTCCCAGCTCGATACCCAGAGCGACACCGCCGGGTCGTCCAGATGACGGCGCACGGTCTCGTCGCTCCAGCCGAGCCGGTCGGTCCAGTGATAGGCCCGGCCCACCTCGGCGTAGAGATAGCGAAAGAATGAGACGGGGCATTCGCCCACCCGCTCGATCCGAGGGGCCGGATCGGGCAACCGGGCGGGCCGGAGGTCCGAAGGCTCGGTCATCTCGAGGTAGGTGCGGGTGACGGAGACGGGTGGCACGAGCGGATTGTAGCGAAATGAAGAAGGCCCCGGAAGATGCCGGGGCCTCGACCTTCATCCTGATTACAGCCTGGCTTACTGCGCGGTCTGCGTGGTGTCCGTGCTGCCGGCGCTCGGATCGGTCCAGGCGCTGTCCTGCGACATGCCGGTGGTGGTGTCGGGAAGCATGCCGGGATCGGCAGTCTGGCCGACGCCGCCCATGGAGCTGGTGTCGGCGCCCATGGACGAGGTGTCGCTCGGGAAGTCGCCCATCGTGGTGTCGCTTGGCGGCGTCATCCCGGGGTCCTGCATCGTGCCAGTGTCCGACGGAGTCGTCGGGTATTCCTCGATATTGCCGGTGGTGGTGTCGGGAAGCATGCCGGGCTCGGCCGTCTGGCCGACGCCGCCGGTGTTGGTGGTATCCCATTGGGTGGTGTCGGCGCCGGTAGTCACCGCGGTGGTATCGCCGCGGTCGGGCGCCGCGCCCATGTCGTCCTCGCCCCGCCCAGCGCACGCAGCCAGCGAGGCCGCGGCAGCCAGCATCCAGATGGTCTTCATGTCCGTTCTCCTCATAGCGACCGGTGCCCTGCCCGCTCAGG
>JACCSE010000402.1 GCA_013813145.1 Gemmatimonadales bacterium | reverse complement strand
ATTCGGTCCAGGCCAAGGGGGCACCGACGGCACTCATCGGGCCCAACCTGGCGAATGTGGGCGAGCGGGCGTACATCGCGGCGGGGTGGCTCAAGAACACCGACGAGAACCTGGAGGCGTGGATCCGCAATCCCCAGGCGCTCAAGAAGGGCGTGCTGATGCCGAACCTGGGCGTGACGCCGGACGAGGCGAAGGCGCTCCGGGCCTACCTCCGCGCACACAAATAGACGGGACTCGACATGGCAACCACGGTTCTCGACCAGCACCAGGCCCACGCGCCGGCGTACGGTGGCAAGACCGGCGTGTGGAGCTGGCTGACTACGGTCGATCACAAGCGGATCGGCATCCTCTACGGGGCCACGGCGTTCTTCTTCTTCCTGCTGGGTGGGCTGGAGGCGCTGCTGATCCGGGTGCAGCTGGGCAGCGCGGACAACACGTTCCTCGATCCGGACACGTACAACCAGCTGTTCACGATGCATGGCACGACCATGATCTTCCTCGCGATCATGCCGCTCAGCTCCATGTTCTTCAACTTCCTGATCCCGCTCATGATCGGGGCGCGGGACGTGGCGTTTCCCCGGCTCAACGCCTTTAGCTACTGGGTCTTCCTGCTCGGCGGCCTGTTCCTCAACGCCAGCTTCCTCTTCGGCGCCGCGCCGGATCAGGGCTGGTACGGCTACGCCAATCTGACCTCGCGGCAGTTCTCGCCGGGCCCCAACGTGGACTTCTGGAACATGGGTCTCCAGATCCTGGGCGTGGCGTCGCTGGCCGCGGGGGTGAACTTCTTCGTGACCATCGTCAACATGCGGGCGCCGGGCATGACGATGATGCGGATGCCGATGTTCGTCTGGATGAGCCTCATCACCCAGATCCTCATCCTGCTGGCGTTCCCGGTCATCACGGTGGCGCTCATCCTGCTCATCTTCGACCGGTTCTTCGGCACCCATTTCTTCGTGCCGGCGGGCGGGGGGGATCCGCTGCTCTGGCAGCACATGTTCTGGATCTTCGGGCACCCGGAGGTCTACATCCTGGTCCTGCCGGCGTTCGGAATCATCTCCGAGATCCTGCCGGTGTTCTCGCGGAAGCCGCTCTTCGGGTACGCCGCGATGGTGTTCTCGGGGGCGTTCATCGCGTTCCTCGGCTTCGGGGTGTGGAGCCACCACATGTTCACGGTCGGCATGGGGCCGATCGCGGACACGTTCTTTTCGCTCACCACGATGCTGATCGCGATCCCGACGGGGGTGAAGATCTTCAACTGGATCGGCACCCTGTGGGGCGGCTCGATCCAGTACCGGACGCCGATGTACTTCGCCATCGGCTTCATCGCGATGTTCATCATCGGCGGCCTCTCCGGCGTCATGCACTCGTCGCCCCCGGCCGACCTCCAGCAGAACGATACCTACTTCATCGTGGCCCACTTCCACTACGTGCTCTTCGGCGGCAGCATCTTCGCGCTGACGGCCGGGGCATACTACTGGTGGCCCAAGATGTTCGGCCGGCTGTTGAACGACGGGCTGGGCACGGTGCACTTCTGGCTCATGCTGCTCGGGTTCAACCTGACCTTTTTCCCCATGCATATCGTCGGGCTGAACGGCATGCCGCGGCGCACGTACACCTATCCCAAGGAGCTGGGGTTCGAGGCGCTGAACCAGCTCGAGACGCTCGGCTCGTTCATCCTCGGCCTCGGGTTCCTGGTCTTCATCTGGAATATCATCCGCACCGCGCGCGGCCCACGGAATGCGCCGGCCGATCCCTGGAACGGGGCCACCCTGGAGTGGGCGATCCCCTCGCCCCCGCCCGAGTGGAACTTCGCCGAGACGCCGGTGGTCCACGGCCGCGATCCCCTATGGGAGTCCAAGCGGCAGCGCGGCACCACACTGCCCGAGCCCGATCCGGGCACCGGAGCCGGGATCCACATCCCGCCGCCCTCCTACTGGCCGCTGGTGAGCGCCGTCGGGGTCACCGCGATTTTCGTCGCCCTGATGCTGAGCCCGAAGATCGGGCCGTGGGGCATCTTCGGGGCGATCGCGCTGACGTTCTTCGGGATTTACAACTGGCTGTTCGAGAAGGGGTACTCCGAGTTCACGACGGTGGCGAGTAGGGATCATCATTAGGGTGAGAGGCTATCGGCTATCGGCTATCGGCTATCAGCTATC
>JACCSE010000401.1 GCA_013813145.1 Gemmatimonadales bacterium | reverse complement strand
CGGCTCACCGTCGGCGCCGACGGGCTCCGCTCGCTGGTGGCCCGCCGGCTCGGCGGGCGCCGCCACGGCCGGCCGCGCCGGGTGGCCTTCGTCGCTCATCTGGCGGGTGTCGAGGGGATGGGATCGTCCGCCGAGATGCACGTCGGCACCCGCGGGTACGTGGGGCTCAACCCGCTGGGCGGGGGGCTGACCAACGTCGCTCTCGTCATCCCGGCCGAGCTGGCGGTGGACGCCCGCGGCCGGGCGGAAGCTTTCTTCCTGGAGCGGCTGCGGCATTTTCCCGGCGTCGTCGGCCGGGTGGAGCGCTCTCGGGTCGCGCGGCGGGTGCTCGCCACCGGCCCCTTCGCGGCCTGGTCCGGGAGGGTGGTAACCGGCGGCGCGGCGCTGGTCGGCGACGCCGCCGACTTCTTCGACCCATTCACCGGCGAGGGGATCTATTGCGCGCTGCGCGGCGCCGAGCTCCTGGCCGATGCGGCGCTGCCGGCACTCGATCGCTGGGGACCGGTCTCGGCGGCGGACCTGGCGGGCTACCGCCGGGCTCGCCGCCGCGCCTTTGCCGGGAAATGGGCGGTGGAGCGGTTGGTAGGCTATGGGATGGCGTTTCCCCGGCTGTTCGATCGCGCCGTCGGCCGGCTGGGCCGCCGTGGGCTGGCCCACACCTTCATCGGCGTCACCGGCGACTTCGTGCCCGCCCGCGCCGTGCTCAATCCGCTGTTTCTCGCCCGGATGGTAATCTGACCGCGACCGAGATCGACTCCGCCCAGTTCCGCCAGCTGCTCGGCCACTTCGCCACCGGAGTCACCATCATCACGCTCGCCGGGCCCGACGGAGGACCGCAGGGAATGACCGCGAGCAGCCTCGCCTCGGTGTCGCTCCATCCGCCGCTGGTCTCGGTCTGCGTGGACCATGCGGCCGACCTGCACGACGCCATCCTGGCGAGCAGTGAGTTCGTGGTGAATATCCTGGAGAGCGACCAGGAGACCCTGTCCCGCCGCTTCGCCGACCAGCACGAGGATCGGTTCGACGGGGTGGGCTATCACCGGAACCCGGAGGGGCTGGTGCTGCTCGACGGCGCGCTGGCTCACATCGAATGCGAGCGCTACGCCACGTTTCCAGGGGGAGACCACACGATCGTCATCGGCCGGGTCATCGGCGGTACCACGGGTGAGGGCCGTCCCCTCCTGTACTATCGCGGCGGGTACGCCGCGCTGGGATGACGGTGGAGCCGCTCTCGCTGAGCCCGGTGGGAACCGAGATGCTCGACGATCCCGCGGCCGATCCGGGCGCGGTCGCCGAGTCCCTGCGGAACATCACCCGGTCGAATCGCTGGTTCGGCGGTGCCGCGGCCGTGCGGCACGGGCTCCGCCGGGTTCTCGCCGGCGTCCCCGCCGGGACGGAGCTCACCCTGCTCGACCTCGGCACCGGGGCCGGCGATCTCCCCCTCGCGGCCGTCCGGCACGCCACCCGGGCCGGCATCCGGCTCCGCCCGATCGGACTGGAGCGGAGTCGAGTGGCCGCCGCGCTGGCCCGAGCCTCCGGCGTCACCTGCGCTGTGGCCTGCGCCGGCGCGCCGCCGCTGCGAGAGAAGTCGGTGGATCTGGTCCTGGTGAGTCAGCTGATTCACCATCTCGCTCCCGGCTCGGCGGTCCGGCTGTTCCGCACCTGCGACCGGCTGGCCCGGGTCGGCGTCGTCATCGCCGATCTTCGCCGCGGCGCCCTCGCTCCGCTCGCCTTCCGGGTCGGCGCCCGCGCGCTCGGTTTCGATCCCGTCACCCTGGCGGACGGGCTGACCTCCATCCGTAGGGGCTACACCGCGGGCGAGCTTCGCTCGCTCCTGGAGGCTGCAGGAATCGCGGGATGGGTGGGACGCCGCCCGGGCTATCGCCTGGTCGCGACCTGGCGGCCGCATGGGTCGACGCCGCCCGCCGCCGTGGAACGGCGCTAATGCGCACGGTGGACCGGATCCGAGTCCGCGCTCCCGTGGAGCGGGTCTTCGCCGCCGCGGCCGATGTCGAGCGCTGGCCCGAGATCCTGCCGCACTACCGCTGGGTCAGGATGCTGGAGCGGCGCCCTGAGGGGTCGCTGGTGGAGATGGCCGCCTGGCGACCCTTCGGCGGGGTGAACTACCCTACGTGGTGGGTGTCGGAGATGTGGATCGACTCCAGCGCGCCGGCGGTTCACTATCGTCACGTGCGGGGTATCACGACCGGAATGGACGTGGTCTGGCGGATCGAGGCGCGACGGGACGACACCGAAGTGACCATCGTGCACGACTGGGCCGGCCCCTGCTGGCCGCTCATCGGCACCCTTGCGGCAAGCTGGGTGATCGGCCCGATCTTCATCCACGGGATCGCGTCGCGGACGCTCGCCGGAATCGCCAAGCACGTGGAGACGGCGGTACGGCGGTAGGGCGGTACGGCCTCCTCAAAGGACTGTCATGCAACCACGCAGGGTCGTCATCACCGGCCTCGGTCCGATCACTCCGATCGGTATCGGCGTCGCCGCGCTCTGGGAGGGGCTGCGCCGCCGTCAGTCAGCCGTCCGCTGCATCACCCGGTTCGATCCCACCGCGTTCAAGTCCCGGATCGCGGGCGAGGTGGACGGGTTTCATCCGAGCGACTACATCGAGGAGCGCAGGACCCGGCGGCTCGATCGGTACTCGCAGTTCAGCATCGCGGCCACCCGCCTGGCGCTCGCCGACTCGGAGATCGATCTGGGGGGCGAGGACCTGGACCGGGTCGGCGCGATGATGGGTACGGCACTGGGCGGGGTGGCCCATGGCGAGCGGCAGTACCACAACTTTCTGCGGGGCGGCGTGCGCGAGGTGGACCCCGCGCTGGCTCTCACCGTCTTCGCCGGCGCGGCGAGCTGCAACATCGCCATCGAGTTCGGCTGCACCGGCCCCAACTCCACCAACGGGATGAGCTGCGCCTCCGGCGCGATCGCGATCGGCGAGGG
>JACCSE010000349.1 GCA_013813145.1 Gemmatimonadales bacterium | reverse complement strand
CGCTGTGATCGCGGTGGTGGATTACGGGGTGAACAATCTCCTGAGCGTCGTGCGCGCCTTGGCCGCCGGCGGGCACACGGCCACGCTCACCACCGATCCCGATGCCGTGCGCGCCGCCGAGCGGGTGGTGATGCCGGGCGTGGGCAACTTCGGCCAGGCGGCGCGCACCCTGGAGCAAAGCGGCCTCGGTGAGGCGGTGCGCGAGGTCGCGGCCGCCGGCCGGCCGCTGATGGGGATCTGCCTCGGGTTGCAGCTCTTCTTCGACACCAGCGAGGAAGCGCCCGAGGTCCGCGGGCTCGGCATTCTGCCGGGCGAGGTGAGGCGCTTCGTCACTTCGCTTCACGTGCCTCACGTCGGCTGGGCGCGGGTGGATCCGACCGAAGCGGGGCGCGGGCACCCGGTGGTCGGGCGGGTGCTCGGCACCGAGCCGCGGTTTTTCTATCACGTGCACAGCTATCACCCCGCCTCGGTGCCCGAGGCCGCCGTGCTCGGAACCGGAGAGTACGACGCGGTCTTCCCCACGCTGGTAGGCCGGGATTCCGTCCTCGGGGCGCAGTTCCATCCGGAGAAGTCGCAGCGCGCCGGCATCGAGCTGCTCGACGCCTTCGCCCGGTGGCGCCCATGACGTCCATCACCGTCTCGCTGGTGGACCTCTATGTCCTCCGCGGGGTAGGCCCAGCAATCCAGTGCCTCGTGCTCCGGCGGGGCGATGGAGGCCGCTGCCCGGGGTCGTGGGAGACGGTGCACGGACACATCGAACCGGGGGAGACGCCGGCCCAGGCGGCGCTGCGGGAGCAGGCGGAAGAGACCGGTACCACTCCGCTCAAGCTGTACAACCTGGGCCGGGTCGAGGCGTTCTACCAGCATCGGCGGGACGAGGTCGCGCTGATTCCGGTGTTCGCCGCGTTCGTGGCGCCGGACGCGGCGGTGCGGCTCGGCGGAGAGCACGATCGCTTCGAATGGGTGACGGTGGAGGCGGCGATCCGGCGCTTCGCCTGGCCCCGCGAAGCCCGCGCCCTCGCCGACGCCGTGGCACTGCTCGGCGCCGGCGACGCCGGCGCGGTGGAGGACGTGCTCCGGGTATGCTAGCCCGGCGGATCATTCCCTGCCTCGACGTCGCCGGGGGCCGGGTGGTCAAGGGAGTGCACTTCGAGTCGCTCCGCGACGCCGGCGATCCGGTGGAGCAGGCGACCCGCTACGACGCCGACGGCGCCGACGAGCTGGTCTTTCTCGACATCTCGGCCAGTCCCGACGCGCGGCGCACCACGCTGCAGATGGTGACCCGGGTGGCGGAGTCGATCTTCATTCCGTTTACCGTCGGCGGGGGAATCCGCTCGGTCGAGGACGCGGGGGCGGCGCTCCGCGCGGGCGCGGACAAGGTCTCGGTCAACACCGCCGCCGTGCGCGATCCGGTCCTGGTCTCCCGCCTGGCCGAGAGTTTCGGAAGCCAGTGCATCGTGGCAGCGGTGGACGTGCGGCGTACGGCCGCGCGGTTGGCCGTGGTGGTGAACGGCGGGCGGGAGGAGACGCTGCTCGAGGCGGTGGCGTGGACCCGCCGGCTCGAGTCGCTCGGCGCGGGCGAGATCCTGCTGACCTCGATGGACCGCGACGGCACCGGGTCGGGCTATGATCTGGATCTCCTGCGCCAGGTCTCCGCGGCGGTGTCGCTGCCGGTCATCGCTTCGGGTGGCGCCGGAAACCTGGCGCACCTCGCCGAGGCGTTCGAGGCCGGGGCCCACGCCGTGCTCGCGGCCACCATCTTTCACTTTCAAGGCTCCAGCCTCCCGGAGGCGCGCGCGTACCTCCAGGAGCTCGGCTATCCGGTTCGACCATGAGCCCGCTACTCCTCGTTGTGCTCCACGCCGTTCTCGCGGTCGCCGGAGCGCCGGATGCCGCGCCCTGCGTCCGCCCGACGCGGGCAGGCACCCAGGTTCAGGGAGAAGTGCGGATCTGCCCCGGCCGCTACCGGATCGCCGACCCATCGGAGCGCGGCGTCATCATCGCCGCTTCGTCCGGCACCCGCATCGACCTCACCGGCGTGGTGCTGGAGAGCGGCGACTCGGTGCCCGCGCGGTACGTGGGCGTCGGCGTAGTCGGCGTGAACGTGGACGGCGTCTCGATCCTCGGCGGGGCGGTGCGCGGGTACCGTTTCGGGGTGCGGCTGCAAGGCGGGCGGGGCCACCGGATTACCGGCGCGGACCTCTCCGGAAGCCGGGCCCAGGCGCTCCGCTCTACGCTCGAAGCCCCCGACAGCTCCGACCGGCTCGATCCGGCCCGGTCCGATGTCTTCCTGGGATATGGCGGTGGGATCCTGCTCCAGCGGACCATCGGCGCGAGCGTCACCGGAGTCATCGCGCGCGGAGCGCAGAACGGCATCGCGTTGGCGGATGCCCGGGAGAGCTACCTGGCCGACAACGACGTCAGCGGGAACAGTGGGTGGGGCATCCACCTGTGGCGCTCCTCCCAGAACGTCCTCACCCGCAACCAGGCCGATCACACGCTGCGCTGTCTCGCCTCGACCGACTGCGGCGCCGCGGCCATCCTGCTGCGTGAGGGGAGCGACTCGAACACGATCGCCGGCAACGATCTCACGGCGTCCAGCATGGGGCTGCTGATCACCGGCCGAGCTCCGCTCACCCGCGCGTCGGTCGGCAACCTGGTATACCGGAACGATGCCTCGCGCGCGCTGGGCAGCGGCTTCGTGGGCGCGTACGGCTGGAGCATCACCTTCCTCGAGAACCGGGCCGACAGCGTGGTTCACGGGTTCCGGCTCGATCACCTGAACGGCAGCACGCTTCGGGGCAATACCGCGATCGGCGCTCGCGGCGCCGCGATCCTGGCCGAGCATGGGCGCGACAACACCATCGAGAGCAACGTACTGGTGGACGCCCGGGTCGGGATCATGATCGCGGCGCCGCGAAGGAGCCGGGCGCCGAGCGGCGGCTACCGCATCGACGACAACGTCATCGGCGGCGCGGAACAGGGCATCGTGCTCCGGCAGACGACCGGCAGCCGGGTCCGCGGCAACCTCTTCGACGGTGTGGGCGATGGGCTGCTGGTGGACGGGACCGGCCACGGCACCGAAGTGACGGGGAACGTGTTCCTGCGGGCGAGCGGGTGGTTCATCGAGGCCCCGGACCTGGTGGCGGGCGGCAACTTCTGGGCGACCGCGGATGCCGCGGCGGCGTCGGCTCGGGTGAAGGGCCGGGTCAGCGTTCTGCCGTGGCGGCCGGCGACGGCGGCGGGCTACTAGCCACGATCTCGCCCGCCAGGGCGTGAAGGTCCCGCAGGTTGAACGGCTTCCGGACCTGGCGGATGGCTCCGTCGGGCAGCGGCTCGCCCGGGTCGCCGTTGCCACCCCAGCCGACGATGAGGCGGCGGCAGCTCTCGGGCTGAGCGCCGGCCAAGGCGTGCACGAACAGCTCGGTCGCGCCCGCCCGCGCCATGGCATCGGTGATGATCACGTCGAAGTGCCGCTCCTTGAGCATCCGCAGGCCCTGTTCCCCCGATCGCACCGCTTCCACGACGTGACCCTCCGGCGTGAACAGCGCGCTGACCAGACGATGCACCGCGGGGTCCTCGTCCACCACCAGAATGTGATGTGCCAGGGGGCGGCGTACCCGCGCCGGGGCCGCCTCTTCCATCGGTGCCGGCGGCGGCGCGTCGTAGCAGGGAAGGGTCAGCCGAAACTCCGCGCCGCCCTCCGCCGGCGCCTCGTACGCCAGCACTCCTCCGTGCGCCTTGACCAGCCCGTAGCTGAGCGAGAGGCCGAGCCCGGTCCCCTCGCCCGGCCCCTTGGTCGTGAAGAACGGGGTGAACAGATGGGGGATGAGATGGGGCGGGACTCCCGCTCCGCTGTCGTACACCCGAAGGACGGCCTCGTCGTCGCGTCGCTCGGTGCAGACCCGGATCCGGCGCGGGCGGCCGGGAGGAAGCCCGCTCACCGCCTGCACCGCGTTGGTCACCAGGTTGAGCAGCACCTGTTGCAGCTCGTAGCGGTCGCCCAGCACCACGAGCGGCTGGGGACTGGGCGCGGATTCCAACTCGATCCCGTGGAGCTGGAGCTCGTAGAGGATGAGCAGCGTGGTGCGCGCGGCCACGTCGTTCAGATCCACCGCCGCCTGCTCCGCCAGGCCCTTGCGGGCGAAGGTCAGCAGGTTCCGGACGATGCGGCCGGCGCGCTCGGCCTGGTCGTGGATGACGCGCAGGTGCTCGCGCGGCAACTCGGGAACGTCGCGCTCGAGCAGCAGCTCGGTGAGGCCCGCGATCGAGGTGAGCGGATTGTTCAGCTCGTGGGCGACTCCGGACACGAGCTGGCCGATCGAGGCCATCTTGTCGTTCTGGATCAACTGGGCTTCCATGATCCGCTGCTCGGTCACGTCCTCGACCAGAATGACGACCGAACCCTCCTGAGCCAGCGGCGCGGCGGTGAGCCGCAGCACCCGCTGGTTCCGCTCCAGCCGCACGACCAGAGGTGCGGTCCGCTCGCCGCGGTAGGCCGCCTCGATCAGCACGGCCACGGCGTCCGAGGTGCCGAAGAGCATTTCGCAGAAGTTCCGGCCCACCAGCTCGGCCTCGGCCACCTCCGCCAGGGCCGCGAGCGCGCGGTTGGCGCGGAGCACGGCGCCTCTCGGCCCCACGACCGCGATCCCCTCGGTCAGCGCGTTGAACGCCGTCTCCCACTCTTCCTTGCTGCGGCGCACGATCTCGTACAGCCGGCTGTTCGCCAGGACCACCGAGGCGTTGGTCGCCACGGTGGAGAGGAGCCACAGGTCCTCGGTCGTGAACGGCCCACCCTGCCGGTCGGCGACGGCGAGCGCGCCCATCGTCACCCCCTGCGAGCGGAGCGGCGCCACCGCGGCCGAGCGCACGGTGATTCCCGCGACCAGGTCGACCGTCGGCGTCGCGACGCCCTGGGCCACCTCGATGCGCTCGCGCTGGATCGCGAACCGCACCAGCCCGGTGTCGGCCGCTCGGCTCACCTGGCCGAGGAGCGGCTCCAGCGTGCCGCTCGCGGCGACCACGCGGAGCACGCTGGCCGCGTCGTCGTCGGCGAGGACCACGATGGCGCCGTCGGCCTGGAGGAAGCGGCCGGCATAGCGGGCCACCTGGTCCACGATGCGATCGAGCTGGATAGACTCCGAGAGCACGTAGCTCAGCTCCTGAAGCGAGAACAGCTCGCTGATCCGGCGGTCGAGCTGGCTGGCGAGCTGTTCGGTCCTCGCCTCCGAATGGCGGAGTCGCCGCCGTCCCCGAAGGATGGCCACCCAGAAGCTCGCCGAGATGTTCAGCACTGCCAGCGCGGCCAACCACCAGATCCGCTCGTTCGCCACCCAGACGACCACGCCGAGCATGGTGGCGGCGATGGCGTGCAGCGGCACCTCCCATTCGCGGCGCCAGGCGGCGAGCAGCACGATGAGCCCGCCGACGATCCCCGCGCCCACCGTCGCGAGCCGGGGGATGCCGCCCATGGCGGAGGCGGCGAGCGCGCTCGCCAGGAGCGCCCAGGCCGCGATGGCCGAGGGCGAGAGATACCAGCGCTCGCGGGAGCGGGCCAGCGCTCAGCTCTCCGCGGCGTCGCGCCGCTTGACCCGTTCGGTGACGTACGCCTCGGGCGGCGCGCTCGGCTTGACCCGGATGGACTTGGCCGGAATGCCGACGTTCACGTGGTAGGGCCGTACGTCCTTGGTCGCGACGGCCACCGCGCCGACCATCCCGTTCCGCCCGACCTGCACGCCGGCGAGCACGGTGGCGTGATAGGTGATCCGGACGTCATCCTCGAGGATCGTCTTCGCGTTGGTGACGTCTTTCTGCTCCACGATGCTGTGGGTATGACTGTAGATGTTGGCGTAGTCGGAGATGCTCACCCGGTTCCCGA
>JACCSE010000337.1 GCA_013813145.1 Gemmatimonadales bacterium | reverse complement strand
CGCTGTGGCATTGGGCCGCCGCGCTCGTCAGTGCCGGATTGGGCGACCCCGCCGGCGCGCTCCGCGCCGCCCGGGCCGGGGTCGAGGCCTACCCCGCCAGCGCCGTGCTCCAGAACAACCTCGCCGTGCTGCTGGAGCTGAGCGGCGATGGAGCGGGCGCCGAGTCGGTGCTTCGAGCCGCGCTGAGCGAAGATCCCTCGCTGCCACAGATCTCCAAGAATCTGGCCGACATCCTCTACCGGAACGGACGCTTCGAGGAAGCGCGGGAAGCGTACGAGCGGGCCGCTAAGCTGGCGCCCGATCTGGGTGACGATCTCTACTTCAAGCTCGGCAACATCGCCTACAAGCGGCGGGACCACGAGCGGGCGCGCACCAGTTGGGGCCGGGCGGCGGCGCTCAATCCGGGGCACGAGCTGGCGCGGGCCAACCTCGAAATGCTGGACCTCGCGCCGTGACCGCCATCGACGATCCGGGGTTCTCGGCACTGACCCGCCAGATCAGCCGGCGGTCCGGGCTCGCGCTCGAGGCGTACAAGGACAAGTGTATCCGCCGCCGGATCGCCGTCCGCATGCGCGCCTGCGGGGTGCACACCTACTCCGACTATCAGGCGCTGCTCGACCAGACCCCGCTGGAATACGAGCGCCTCCGGGACGCGCTCACGATCAACGTCACCCGCTTCTATCGCAACGCCGAGACCTGGAACCTGCTCCGCCGCGAGCTGATTCCCGCGCTCGCCGCTTCGGGCGACCGGAACCTCCATATCTGGAGCGCCGGCTGCTCATCGGGCGAGGAGCCATATACCCTCGGTATGCTCTTCGCGGAGCACTTCGACCGCGCCGGCTGCCCCGGGGGCCTCGACCGGGTCACCATCGACGCCACCGACATCGACCGTGGAAGTCTGGAGCGGGCCCGGGGCGCGACCTACCGGCTGGACGCACTGGCCGAGATGCCCGGCGAGTTGGCGGAGGCCTACTTCGAGCCGGCCGGGCAGGAGCGCCGGGTGACCGAACGGGTGCGGCGCCGGGTCCTAGTGCGCTCGCACGATCTCAACGTCGAGCCTCCCCCGCGGCGCGAGTACCGTCTGATCCTTTGCCGCAACGTCGTCATCTACTTCGACCGGCCGATGCAGGAGCGGTTGTTCAGCGCCTTCGCCGACGCGCTCGTGCCTGGCGGCCACCTGGTGCTGGGCAAGGTGGAGACGCTCTTTGGACCGGTGCGGGAGCGGCTGCTCCTCGTGGACCCGCGCGAGCGGGTGTATCGGCGGCCGGAATGAGCCGGCGAGAGATCGTGGTTCGGGTCGCCGACCTGCAGGTCGGCCTGAGGGAAGACGTACTGATCACGGTGGGACTGGGGAGCTGCATCGCCATCCTGCTACACGACGCCACCGTGTCCGTCGGCGGCCTGGCCCACGTGCTGCTGCCTTCGCCCGCCTTGAGCCGGCAGGACGCGAATCCCGCCAAGTTCCCCCAACTGGCGATCCCGCGACTGCTGGAGTGGATGGCGCGCGAGGGGGCGAGCCCTCGGCGTATCACCGCCCGGCTGGCTGGAGGTGCCAGCATGTTCGCCTCGCTGGCTCCGCCCGGCACCATCCAGATGGGCGAGCGCAACGTGGTCGCCTCGCGCCAGGCGCTCAACGGACTGGGGATTCCGCTCGTCGGAGAGGCCGTGGGCGGCGATTTCGGCCGGACGGTGCGGCTCTTCGTCGAATCGGGCAAGGTCGAGGTCATCTCGGTGGCGCATGGTTCGCGGACCCTCTAGCCGCGCCACCGTCCTGGTGGTGGACGACAGCCCGTTCTTTCGCCGGCTGCTCTCCGACGCTGTGAAGGAGAGCGGCGAATTCGAGGTGATCGCTACGGCCCGGAACGGGATGGACGCGCTCCGAAAGGTGCACGCCCACACTCCCGACCTGGTGGTGATGGACCTGGAGATGCCGGAGCTCGACGGCCTGGGTGCCATCGGCTACATCATGTCCGAGTCGCCCCGGCCGATCGTGGTCGTCAGTTCCTACGCCGGTCCGGGAACCGCGGCGGCTATCCGCGCGCTGGAGCTTGGCGCGGTGGATCTGATCGCCAAGGAAGAAGAGCGGAGCGACTTGGCCACCGCGCGTTTCTCGGACCGGCTCAAGGGCGTGCTCCGCGCGGCCCGCGCCGCCGACATCCACCGCCTGCCCGTGCTCGCCCGGCCGTCGCAGGGATCGCCGGCGCGGCAGGCGCTGTTCGCGCTACCCGGCCGGGCGCGGCACTGTGT
>JACCSE010000273.1 GCA_013813145.1 Gemmatimonadales bacterium | reverse complement strand
GTGCTACATCGGCCGTCTCGATCGCGGCGGGTGATCCTGCCGCCCCCATGACGAGGCCCACCGTCGCCTCGGCGAGGGCCGGGGCATCGTTAACGCCGTCGCCCAGCATAGCCACTTGTCCGAAGCGACTCCGCAGCTCGCGGATGGCCTGGACCTTCTCTTCCGGCATTAAACGGCACCACGAGACCCTCGTCGAGGCCGGACGCATGGGCAGCGACCGTGTCCGTTCGGATACCCGCGGTTCGCATGGCCGTATCCGAGAGGGTCACCCGCGCTTCGGCGGCGGCCCCCTGGTCCTCGTGGGTTTCCCCGCCGGAGTTTGACTCCTCCTCCGTAACCTGGGTGGCACCGTCCGCCTGGTGGGGAGGCCCTTCAGACGCACCACCGCCGCAGGCCACGGCAAGGAACAGGATGAATGCGACTGGATGGACCTCAATGAGCGGGCGGGTCACGACTCGCCCCCCGGCGGGCCTTACTGGACAACGTGTGATCGGGGATGCACGCGGCTCCAGCCAACAGATTCGCGAGGGCTTCAGAGGCAGCGATCCGACTGCGGTTCTGACTGACCTCAGCTTGGGTCAGAGCTCGCTCGAAGTCGAGAAGCTCCAGGAGGGAGAGGGCTCCGGTGCGGTAGCTGGCAAGCGCATTCTCGCGCTCCTCCCGAACGCCACGCATGAGCCCCGCCTCGAACAGCGCGGCGTTCGCCACTGCCGCCTCGTACCGATCACGGGCAGCCCCGAGGAAAGCACGGGCTTGGGAAAGGGCAGCCCTCTGCTCCGCCCGGGCGGCCAAGACGTTACGCTCAGCAGCCAGGCGAGTCGCCCGTGCGGCACCCCTCGCGGTGAACGGCAGGGTAATTGACGCGCCCAGGGTGGGGCCGACTCTGTGTTTGCCGTTCTCTGCGCCGAACCGCTGAATACCCACGGACGCGTTCACCCGAGTGCGCTGCTCGGCCTGGGTGAGCCGTAGGTCGGCCACGGCTGCTTGCACGGTCACTTCAGAGAGCTGAACCGGGCTGGAGATAGCAACGAGCGAGTCGATGCTGGGGCCGGCCGGGAATGTCAGGGCATCCATGGCGGCGAGTGCCCGCCCCGCGAGGCGATCCAGGGTTGTCGTCAGACGTCGCACTGTGCTGTCGCTTGGTCCAGCCAAGGCCGTCAAGATCCGACGGCTCCGAAGCGCCTCAGAACGGGACTGAGCGATCTCGGCTCGGGTGCGGAGCCTCTCCGCGCGGAGCCGGAGAACGTCTACATAGCGAGATTCCCCGACCGCAAACCTTGTGGTGACGCCCTCCTCGGCTCTGGTGAGCAGTGAGTCCTGGCCCGAGAGGCGTTCCGCTATGGCGATCGAGCCCAGATAGTGCACCAGCAGACCTTCTGCCTGAGCGATTAGCCCGCGCTCAACCATGGCCAGCTCCAGCCGCGCCCGAGCGACCGCCTGACCCGCCACAGCGCGGCTGGCGGCCCTCCGCCCCCCGCCTGACAGTTCTCGACTCAAGTCCAGCCGGAAGCTGCCCGCCTCAGTGACGTCGAGGCCGTCCGGTATCTCCTCCACTTCGGCTGACAGCACCGCTGGACCGAGCACTCCGGCAGCCGGAACACGCGCTTCGGCTGCAGCCACGGCAGCCCTTCGGGCCTCCAGCTCAGGATTGGATTGGCGGATCAGGTCACGGACCCGCGCCAGGGCGGCGGAATCAGGTCCGGCGACGGCCTGCCCCAGGGCAACCTGCGGCGCGGCCGCCATCATGGGGCCGATGATGACTGACGCGAGTAAGCGCCAGCGCTGCCTGTTAGTCACGATCTCCCTCCCAGGAGTTCGGCGACGCCGTGACGGGCCGGTCACCGCGCGTCGTGAATGCCCGGCGGCCCTGCCGTCACGCGGAAGCGCCGCGTGTGTTCAGAATCGAATTGATCGGCTTGCCCGGAGCGGGCGGGAGGGTCAGGCGATCGGCGGTCGGAGGCGCGGGGAGGAATGAGCGCTTGGCAGCACGGCAGACACACCCCATGATGCTCGTGGCTCGGGCTTGATCACCAGATCCAGACTGGGAGCCGTCGCGAGTGCAACCAAGTGGGTGTGACCGCAGTGGCACACGTGAACCGGATGGTTGTCGGACTCAGAATGGCTGCCGCGAGGAGCCTCAGGTGTCTGGAGGCCGAGGTCGTCTGAGTAGACTTGGCTCCCCGCGCCCGTGTCCACTCCACCATCATGCACGTCCGCCAGCTCCGACTCGATGCCATAGAGGCCGAAGCAGAGGGACACCACCAGCGAGACGAAACGGCGCGTGCTCAGCCGACGCACCAGGTTCATGGGGCGAATGATAGCACCCCTGGAACTCAATCCTGTTGAGGAAAAGGATAGCGTGGCAACTTCCGGAACGGCTGCACGCCACCCGTCACCTGCGGCCGAGACCAAGACGTTCCAAGGTGGCGGAATCAACCCCACCCTGTGTACAGCAGTCCGCGAGCTGTCCATTGATCACTACGGCCGGGACCCGCTTAATCCCGTACTTCCTTGCCTTCTCTTTCGCCGAATCTGTCCGCATGTCCAGGATTTCAAGATCGCAGCTCTCGCACACCACACTGCGGACAGTCCTGACTGCCTCGTCACAGACCGAGCAGCCTGCCGTAAACACTTCAACAGTACGCTTCGCCATACGTTCTTCCTCACTTCGATGGGATTGATTGTTCCGGCGCAGGGCCTTCTCCTGGTTCCACGCAGCAGCTCGATTGTTTCCGTTCCAGCCAGACATTCCAGACGGAGGCCCCCAGGGCCAGTGCTGCCCCGCCTATCAGGATGGTGAGCGGGGCGGGCTGATCCAGTCTCGCCACGAGCAGGGCGGCAGCACCGACCAGCATCATGCTCAACGGACCGAGATGACCGTGCCGCCGGGCTGACCAACCAATGCCGGCGAGCCCGAGCACCAGCAGTAACGCCGTAAGCGCGGTAAGTCCGCTGTCTGTTACCACGAAGCCGACTCCCACTGAGCCGAGCACCCCCGCGTAGGCCCCAATGCACATGGAGCACGTGAACTTCGACAGCACTGCGACCCCCATCGCCGGGATGAGGGAGAGGTTTCGGAACGGATGCCGCCTGATCCGCAGGGTCTTATACCTCCGCACCCACACCGGCCGGCTGCTCGCTTGAGTTATCCAGCACTTCGATGATGGGGCAGCTTGGCGCGCTAACCTCGCAGGCGCACTCCTCGACCAGCACCCGCAACGCTCGGCGCATCGCACTGAGCCGGTTGATCTTCACCTCGATGTCCTCCAGCTTCGCCGTGGCGAGCGCGCGAACCTCGCTGCTGCGTCGGCGGTCGTTCTCGCGTAGGCGAATCAGGTCGGAGATCTCGTTGAGCGTAAAGCCCAAGTCTTGCGCTCTCTTGATGAACCGAACCAGCCTGACCGTGAGCGTCTCATACTCCCGGTAGCCGGAAGGGTGGCGGTGAGCCTTCGGCAGCAGCCCTCGCCGCTCGTAGTAGCGCAAGGTCTGGATACCCACGCCGGCACGCGCTGCAACTTCACCAATCCGCATGGACAGGCCCCCCGACAGGTTTCTGGATCGAAATATGGGCTCTGTACCTAGGTATAGAGTCAAGACCGTAGGCTTGACACATCAAGATCTTTTGTTGTATCATCAGCTCATGTCGACTTCTGTCCCGTTGCGGACCCCCTCCGCCCTCGCGGACCGCGTGCAGCTCTTTCACGCGCTGTCCGATGAAACGCGGCTCGCGATCCTGGGCATGCTGCGGGGCGGTGAGCGGTGCGTATGCGACCTCCAGGACGACTTGGACGCCGCGCAGTCGCGCCTGTCGTTCCACCTGAAAGTGCTTCGCGAGGCGGGCTTGGTGCGGGATAGAAAGGAGGGCCGCTGGTCTTATTACGCGGTCAATGCGGATCGGCTGGCCGACATCGAGACTTATGCGAGCGAGCTGCGGGCACCCCGAATCGCGAAGGGAGCGGCAAGCCCGAGTCCGGTTCTGCACCATCTCACGAAGGCGCCGCCCACGGGGCTCACCAGAGCGAGGCGGGGGATCGCGATCGCCACGGCCACGGGGGCGACGAAGGCAGGCGCGAAGGGTCTGGTCGGAGACAGCTGCTGTGGATAGCCGCGCTGATCGAGGTGTGCAGCCTGTTTTTTTGAAGTACATATCAACCATTCTTGATTTCACGAGGGCCTCGATGACGACCAACCCTGCCCAGACCATAACCACGCCAAGCAGCGTCGCCGAGACGCCGCTTCCCATCGCCGTCATCGGCGCCGGACCGATCGGCCTCGTGGCCGCCGCCCACCTCCTGAGCAGAGGCGAAACGCCCATAGTGCTCGAGGCCGGCGATGCCGCGGGCGCGAGCATCCGCGAGTGGTCGCATGTCCGTCTCTTTTCACCGTGGAAGTATCTCATCGATCCAACAGCGAGACGCCTCCTCGAGGCGAGCGGCTGGGAAGCGCCGCACCCTGAGCGGCTGCCAACCGGGGGTGAACTGCTCGCTGAATTCCTGGAGCCGCTCGCCGCGCTACCCGTGATCGCGCCTCATCTGCGCCTGGGGCATCGCGTCATCGCGGTGACGCGGCGCGGGATGGACAAGGTGAAAACCGCGGGCCGCGAGGCCACGCCGTTCGAGCTCGTCGTGCGGCGCACCGATGGCTCGACCGAGCGGCTCTTGGCTCGTGCCGTGATCGACGCGTCGGGCACCTGGCGCTCTCCCAACCCGGTCGGCGCCGGCGGGGTGCCCGCGGCGGGCGAGGTGGAGCACGCCGCGCGCGTGGACTACGGGATTCCCGACGTTCTGGGCCGCGACCGCGGGCGCTTCGCCGGCCGGCGCACGCTGGTCGTGGGCAGCGGGCACTCGGCCTTCAATGCCCTCCTCGACCTCGCCGCCCTTCGCATGCAGGCGCCGGGCACGGAAGTCGTCTGGGCCGTACGCCGCCAGGATGTGGGTCTCATGTTTGGTGGCGGCCAGAAGGACGCTCTCGAAGCACGCGGCGCGCTCGGCGTTCGGCTCCGCAGGCTGGTCGCGGAGCACACCGTCGAGTTCGTGCGCGGCTTCCGCCTCGACGGCATCACCGACAGGAATGGCCGGCTGACCGTCACCGCCGAGGATGGCCGAACGATCGACGGACTCGACCAGCTCATCGTCACGACCGGATTCCGCCCCGACCTGACGCTCGCCCGTGAGCTCCGGCTCAAGCTCAACCCCTGGCTGGAGGCACCGGAGCAGCTCGCGCCGCTGATCGACCCGAACCTGCATAGCTGCGGCACGGTGTATCCCCATGGCGCGGCCGAGCTGGCCCATCCGGAGAAGGACTTCTACGTGGTCGGGATGAAGAGCTACGGGCGGGCGCCGACATTCCTGCTGCTCACCGGCTATGAGCAGGTGCGCTCGGTGGTTTGCGCCTTAGCGGGCGACGAGGAGGGGGCGCGGCAGGTCGAGCTCGTGCTGCCCGAGACCGGCGTCTGCCAGACCGATCTGAGCGGGAGTTCCTGCTGCTCCGTGAGCGACGAACAGGCCACGGCTGAACCCGCGGCGCTCGTACCCTTGGGCCGCTTGGCCGGGGCCGCGGCGCTGGCGGAGGCCGCCGAGATCGCTCCCACGGCAGGCGGATGCGGATGCGGCAGTGTGACCACGACCACGGCTGCCGCGACCGGCGCCTCGAAGTGCTGCGGCTGACGATGCATCGCCGCCGC
>JACCSE010000232.1 GCA_013813145.1 Gemmatimonadales bacterium | reverse complement strand
TGAGTAGGCGCGGGTTGATGGCGAACCTGGAGGTCAACGTGAAGCTGGAGCCGGTGTCCCTCCGGCCATGGCAGCCTTGGGCCGCGGTCGGCGGGTTCGCGCTCCTGCTGCACTTCGTGTGGGAGATCCTGCTCGAAGGCGAGCGGTTCCAGGCCGCCTTCGCCGTCGCTGACGCCATTCGGCCGGAGTCGTCTGAGGCCCTCCGCCGCCTCCACGCGTGGGGCATCGAGGTGGCTATGCTGACCGGTGACGCGAAAGCCGTGGCCGATGCCGTGGCCAGGGAGCTCGGCATCGACACGGTCATGGCCCAGGTGCTACCGGAGGAGAAGGCGACGAAGATCGAGGAGTTGCAACGGCAGGGAAAGCGGGTGGCCATGGTCGGTGATGGGGTGAACGACGCGCCGGCACTGGTTACTGCCGATGTCGGCATTGCGATCGGGGCCGGGACCGACGTAGCGGTCGAGGCCGGTGACGTCATCCTGGTGCGGAATGATCCGCGAGACGTAGCCAGGCTCATCGCCCTTTCGCGCGCGAGCTACAGGAAGATGGTCCAGAACCTCTGGTGGGCCAGCGGATACAACATCGTCGCGATCCCGCTCGCAGCTGGGGTGCTCGCCCGCGCCGGCATTCTCCTTTCGCCCGCGGTAGGCGCCGTGTTGATGTCCCTCAGCACCGTCATCGTGGCGGCTAACGCGCAGCTCCTACGCCGAGCCAGACTCTGAGGCCCCATTCGAGTAGGCCGGTGCACCGGGGGCCGCTGGGTGGCTTGGGCCCCGGTGCAACAGGTTCGCTACCCCGCGATCCGCTTCTGCACCAGCTCGATCACCGGCACCGGCAGCGGCGCGTAGTGGAGATCCGCGGCCATGCGCTGCGCTGCCGGCTGGAGCATCCAGGTGACGAAGTTCTGGATCTGGCGGGCCTCGGCGGAATCGGGGTTTTCCCGCCGGACCAGCAGCCAGGTAAAGGAAGAGATCGGATACGCCGCCGGGCCCTTGGCGTTGGTGATCGATACCCGGAAGTCGGTCTCCGGCCCGAGGTCGGCGCCCGCCGCGGCGGCGCTCACGCTCTTGAGGTTGGGCTCGATGAACTGGCCCGCGGTGTTCTTCACGTGGGCGTACGGGAGCTTGTTTGAAATGGCGTAGATCAGCTCCACGTAGCCGAGCGCGCCGTCCGACTGCTTCACCTGCTGGGTCACCCCCTCGTTACCCTTGCCCCCGAGTCCCACCGGCCATTCGACCGACGTGGCGCTCCCCACCTGCTTCTTCCACTCGGGCGACACCTTGGAGAGGTAGTCAGTGAAGATGAAGCTCGTCCCGGAGCCGTCCGACCGGTGAACGACGATGATGTCCTGATCGGGCAGCCTGACACCGGGGTTCAGCGCCGCGATGCGCCGGTCGTTCCACTTCGTGATGCGGCCGAGGAAGATGTCGGCCAGCGTCGTGCCATCGAACTTGAGCGCGGTGGAACCGAGGGCGGGGAGGTTATAAGTGAGGACGACGGCGCCGAGAACGGTGGGCACGTGGAGCACGTTCCCGTTCACCGCCTTGATCTGTTCGTCGGTCATCGGGCCGTCGGTGGCGCCGAAGTCCACGGTGCCCTCGGTGAACTGGCGGATGCCGCCGCCGGAGCCGATCGACTGGTAGTTGATACGGACGCCGGTGGAATCGGCGTAGGAGTCGAACCACTTGGTGTAGATCGGGTTGGGAAAGGTGGCGCCGGCCCCGGTCAGGGTGGCGCCCCCACCGGCTGCCGCCGTGGCCTCACCGTCAGCGGACTGCGCGGGCCGGTCGCCGCCACCGCAGGCCAGGGCCGCGGCGGAGAACAGGGCGGCGAATGGAACGGACCGGATCGACATGTGCGCTCCTGTCAGAGAGTGGTGCGGTTACTGGGATGCGATCGCCTTGCCGCCCGCCTTGAGGGTCGGCAGCCGTGCCTCGATCAACGACACGACCTCCCCCGGCAGCGGTGCGTACTCGAGCTTTGCCGCCATGGCCTGCGCCTCGGGGGTGATCATCCAGGTCAGGAAATCCTTGATCAGCTTCGCCTTGTTGCCATCCCGGGTGTCCTTGTGGACCAGAAGCCAGGTGAAGGACGCGATCGGGTAGGCCGCGGCACCTTCCGGGTTGGTGATGGAAACTCTGAAATCCGTATCCGGCTTGAGCCGGGCACCGGCCGCGGCGGCGGTCACGGACTCGAGCGAAGGCTCCACGAAGCGACCCGCGGCATTCTTGACGACACCGTAGGGCAGGCCGTTCGACAGCGCATAGATGAGCTCGACGTAGCCCACCGCGCCTTCGACCTGCTTGACTTGCTGCGTCACCCCTTCGTTCCCCTTGCCGCCAAGACCCACCGGCCAATCGACCGAGGTGGCGTATCCGACCTTATCCCGCCATTCGCGCGAGAACTTGTTGAGGAAATCGGTGAAGACGTACGTCGTTCCCGACCCGTCGGACCGATGCACCACGATGAGGTCCATGTTCGGCAGCTTCACGCCAGGGTTGAGGGCCGCGATCCGCTTGTCGTTCCACCTGGTTACCCGGCCCATGAAGATGTCCACCAGTAAGGTGCCGTCGAACTTGAGCTTGGTGGTTCTCAGCGATGGGAGATTGTAGGTCACCACCACCGCACCGAGCACGGTGGGGATGTGGAGCACGTTGCCGTTGACGGCGGCTATCTGCGACTGGTTCATGGGCCCGTCGGTGGCACCGAAGTCCACGGTGCCCTCGGTGAACTGGCGGATGCCGCCGCCGGAGCCGATCGACTGGTAGTTGATCTTGACGTCCGGGTGGGCTTTGCCGAACTCGCTCGTCCACTTGGTGTAGAGCGGGTAGGGAAAGGTCGCGCCTGCGCCGGTGAGCGAGACGGTTCCCG
>JACCSE010000219.1 GCA_013813145.1 Gemmatimonadales bacterium | reverse complement strand
GACCGGCTGGTCATCCAGCAGATAGCTGCCGTCGCTGGGTGAGTCCAGCAGACCGAGAATGGAGAGCAGCGTCGTCTTGCCGCACCCCGACGGGCCGGCGATGGCGAGGTACTCGCCGTGCTTGATCTCGAGATGGATCTCCGACAGCGCGTGGGTTTCCACCTCGTCGGTGTAGAAGACCTTCTTGATGCCTTGGAGACGGATGAGGGCGTTGGGCATTGGGATGCTCGTTGGGAGTGTGGTGGGGGAGAAAGGCTATCGGCTATCAGCTATCGGCTATTGGCTATCGGTCACTACAGTGGTCACGTCATGAATGAGAAACTCCGCTGCTGATAGCTGATAGCTGATAGCTGATAGCCGATAGCCGATAGCCGATAGCCGATAGCCGATAGCCGATAGCTGCCAGCCTACAACCTTCACTCGACGCTAACCCGCTCATACCCATCCCACCGCGACATGTCGCTGATGATGACCTTCTCGCCCACCTGCAGGCCGCCGAGGATCTCGACCGTGTTGACCGAGGTGCGGCCGAGGCGGACGTTGGTCCGAACCGCCTCGGTCCCGTCGCCGACCAGCTTGAAGAGGCCGACGGCGCTGTTGGCCTGGCCGTACGCGGGGCGGCCGACGTGGAGCACGTCTTCCAGCCGCTCGACCTGAATGGTGCCGTCCACCGAGAGGTCAGGCCGTGCGCCCCTGGGGAGCTCGCCTTGCAGCGAGACGTCCACGGTGACGGTGCCGTTCTGCACGGCGGGGTCGATTCGCATGACCTTGCCGTTGACCAGGCCGTTCCGGGTGTCGATCGTGGCCGGCTGCCCCAGAGTGACGTCCTTGGCCTGGGTCTCCGGGATGCGGAGCACGGCCTTGAGCTTACCGGGCTCGACCAGGCGCGCGAGGGTGGCGCCCGACTGAGCCCACTGTCCCACTTCCAGCGGAAGCTCCTGGAGAATGCCGCTGGCACCGGCCTTCACCACCATCGAGCGGATCCGGCCGCGCTGGAAATTGGTCACGTCTCGGAGCCGGCCCACCTGCGCCGCCTGAAGCGAGATCTGCGAATCGGCGGCGCCGGTAATCACGGCGAGCCGCTGCTCTTCGACCTTATAGCGCGTCTCCATTTCCTCCACCCGGTCCCGGGCTCGGCTCGCCTCCATGGACGAGATCAGCTCTTTGGCCGCCAGACCTTCGGACGCCTCCGCCGTGCGCTTGGCGTCGAGATAGGCGGAGCGCGCCGCGGCGACCGCCGCCTCCTGGTTCAGTCTCCCGCTTTCCAGATCGGCCTTGAGATTCACCCGGTCGGCCTGCGACGCGGTGAGCTGCCGCTCGGCTTCCAGCGCCTCGAGCTGAACGTCGGGATTGCTCAGCTCCAGCAGCACCGTTTCCGGGGTGACTTCCTGCCCCGGCTCCGCCAGCCGCCGCTCGACCCGGCCGGCGGTGACCGCGGAGATGTAGCGCACTCGCTCCGGCACCAGGGTGCCCGGCCCCCGCACCTCGATCACCAGCGGGCCCTGCTGCACCGAATCGATCCAGACCGAGGCCCGGTCCACCTCGGGTGCGGCGGGCTTGAGCCCGCGAAGGCCGAGCGTCATCGCGACCACGGCGACGAGCGCGATGGCGCCATAGAGGATCTGTTTCCGGCCGCGCTTGGCCGGTGCCCGCGGTATATCCACGCGTATTCCTTATAAGAGGTGCCCAGGGCTGTCATCCTGAGCGAAGCGAAGAGCCGGACCTTGGGGCATGCCCCCTTCGCTACGCGCAGGGTGACAACGTCTCCCACTCGACGCCCATAAGAAAGGAGCGTGCCACTCGGCGCGCGTACGCAACGTTCTGGCTCACAACGTCTTGCGCGCGGCGTCCCGGTTTCGTGCGGCCGAGTCCTGTTCGCTCCTGGGACCGCCAAATCCCGGAACCGAACGCTTCCCTCCGTGTGTATGCCGCCCAATGCTCATCGTCACCTCAACGATTCCCGCCTTCAGATCAGGAACCACATGGCGCAACGCCGGTCGGTGAGACTCGGGGCCGGAGCGCGGATTGCCGCGCTCGCGCTGTCGCTGGCGGGATGCGGCCACACCGATCCGTTCGCCTCACCCCCCTACGGTTCCGACGCCCCGTTCGATGCCACCCCACCCGCCCGCCTGACCTACAACGCCGCCGCCGACCGGACACCCGCCTGGCTGGCCGATGGCGCCGGGCTGCTCTACTCCACGCAGCAGACCGACCGGCTCGACAACGACGTCTGCGCCGCGGTGCTCCCCCCGGCGGGTGGCACGCAGCGGGAGCTCTGGTGCGACGTACCGGGCGGGCCCGACGCGACCGACGCGGTCGAGGCGCCGGCGATCGGCGCCGACGGACGCCTTGGATTCCTCACCGCCACCGGCAGCGTCGGC
>JACCSE010000215.1 GCA_013813145.1 Gemmatimonadales bacterium | reverse complement strand
GGCTTACGATGTCCTGGGAGTTTCCGTCGCCCGATCGTGCCGTCTGCTCGCGGGCGTAAGCGAGGGTCGGGTTGGACCATGCACCGGCCTGGCGCTCACGCCCGGCGGCGGCGGCCACCGCTCGATGCGCAGCGACGATCTCCGGGCTGGCTTCCCTAGCCTGGGATCGAGCTTCAGCCAGGGTGAGCGGATTGGGCGGCGTAGTCGCCGGAGATTGGGCGGCCAGAGTGTTCGCCGTGACCGCGACGGCGGCGACCCACGGGGACAGGCGCATTTGGATTTCCTGACGAGGAGGTATTCCGCCCGCACTCCGTGTGCGGTCGAGACGGAAACGACTCCGCCGAACGCTCGCGTAGAGCGTTCGGGGCTCGGTCAGGAGAGGGGAGGGGCCCGGCTTGGGGGTGGGGGACCGTGGTAGCGCCCGTCGAACACGAGCCGGGCGTGGGCAGGGAGGCTCGGCTGCGCCGGCTCGGTCATGTCGAACCAGAACTCGACCACGGTCCGCGCGGCCAGCAGCAGGTCTAACGAAACCTTGGAGGGCGGCGCCGGTCGCTGATCGAGGTGAGGATGCGCCCCGGCCGAGTGTGACTCCGCCCAGAACACGCTGCCGTGGCCGTGGGGCGCGGCAGCGGCCTCGCCATGGTGGTGATCGGCAACGACGATCGCATGCGAGGCAGCGTGCCGATGCGCCAGGCTGTGCCCGATCTCCGGGAGGAGAAGGGCCAAGCCCAGCACCAGTCCGACGAGCCGGGCTGGATAGCGAGATCGGCGAAGGCGATGCATGGCGGGTAAGATAGCACCGCCCAAGCGGCAGCGCTGCCGCGTGTCGATCGCCTCGCACGCCCAGCACGGCGGCATCCGCGGCTTAGCTGGTCGCCTGCCAGCGGGTGAAGAGGAACTGCTGCGCGACCCCGGACGGCGTGTAGTGATCCTCGAGTGCACTGCAGCGTAATAGGGCTTGGTCAGAGTCTCACTCGGCGCAGGAGTTGGGCGTTAACCGCCACAATCACCGTGCTGAGCGACATCAGCACCGCGCCGATCGCCGGCGACAGGACCAGGCCGACCGGTGCGAGCACCCCCGCGGCAAACGGGATCGCCACGATGTTGTACCCCGCCGCCCACCAGAGATTCTGCACCATCTTGCGGTAGCTCGCCCGGGAGAGCGCCACGATCCGGGGCACGTCGCGGGGATCGCTTCGCACCAGCACGACGTCCCCGGCCTCGACAGCCACGTCGGTGCCCGCTCCGATGGCGATCCCGACGTCCGCGGTGACCAGCGCGGGCGCGTCGTTGACGCCGTCACCCACCATCGCTACCCGCTTGCCCTCGGCCCTCAGCTCCTCGATCTTGGCGGCCTTCGCGTCGGGCAGCACCTGGGCGTACACCCGGTCGATCTGGAGTTCCCGCGCCACCGCGTCGGCGACGGCCCGGGCATCTCCGGTGAGCATCATCACCTCCAGGCCGAGCTTGTGCAGCCGGCGAACCGCTTCAGATGATTCCGGCCTCACGGCATCGGCAACGGCGAATGCCGCACGCGCGCGACCGGCTTCAATGAGGTAGATGGTGCTCTGTCCCGCGTTCGCGGCGCGATCGGCAAAGTCGCGGAGCTGGGAGGTGGGCTCTACGCGCGAGCGCTCCAGCAGATTGGGCCCGCCCAAAGCCAGCCGGCGGCCCTCGACGATCGCCTCGACCCCGTAACCGGGTACGGCCCGAAACTCGCGCGCACGCGGGAGCGCCAGGCCCCGCTCGGCCGCCGTCGCGACGACGGCCCGGGCCACCGGGTGCTCGGAATCCTGCTCCATCGCGGCTGCCAACCGCAGGGCTTCGTCGTCCGAGAGTCCGGGCTCCCCCTGCATCGCCACCACCCGATGCTCGCCCAGCGTCAATGTTCCGGTCTTGTCGAAGACCACGGTGCTCAGGAGCCGGGCCTCCTCGAGTCCCCGCCGATCGCGCACGAGTAAACCGTTTCGGGCACCGAGCGTGGTCGAGATGGCGATGACCAGTGGCACGGCCAAGCCGAGCGCATGGGGACAGGCGATGACGAGTACCGTGACCATGCGCTCGACCGCATAGGCCGGCTCGGAGCGGAGCAGCAGCCAGGCCGCGAGCGTCACGACCCCCGCGGTGATCGCGATCAGGCGGGATGAGACGGGCTCCCGGAAACGCCGGGGGCGTGTACCCGAACGCCCGTGGGAGCACGTGGCCCCACAGCAGAATGGGAACGGTCATCGCGAGCGAGAGCCAGAACTTGTCGCGGAACATCGCGACGCTGTGCCCCGCGTGCTTGTCGTGACCGGCATGCCCGTCGTGAGCCGGGCCGTCCGCCGCACCCTGGTGGCGACTATGCTCCGCCGCCGCGCTCGGGGCAGTCGGGGACGCGAGCTCAGGGTGTTCCGGATAGCCTGGCTCGGCGGGCGCGGGGGATGACTCAACGGCAGGGTGGCCGTGGTGGCTGTCGTGCTGATGTTTGCGGGGCATCATGCGCGTCCTCCTATGCGGCCGTCCGCTCGCACGACCCGGCGCAGCGCCGGTAAACTTCGGCGCACTGCCGCATCATCTCTCGCCGTGGGCCATCTGATCACACTCGTCGGCGCACCGGCGGCAGGCTCGCCGCCGAGCGCGATCTGGAGGGGGACCTAGTCGCGTAGGGGCGGAGCGCTTAGCTTTACGCAACGTAAAAGTCAGCGCCCGAGACCAGGCTGGCTGTGACTCAAGTCACTATTGTCCGACGTGCTCGAGCAAAGTCGAGTCTTGGCAGAGAGTGCGGGGCGGGCAGCACGAGAGGAAAGTGCGAACCGACGTGGAGGGAGCCGCAATGGTCGAACGCAGGCGTGCCGCCCGCAAGCCGGCCGTCCAACCCCGTCTCCAGGACACCGTTCGGTTGTCGGCGGAGGGGCTGGCGAAGGTACTGGGCGATCTCGAAGCCAGAGTGCTGCGCAGCGTCTGGGCGCTCGGGCGTCCGGTGCCCGCACGAGCGGTCCACGCTCGGGTTATCGAGGAGCACCGGGTGGCCTTTCTCACCGTTGTCACCGTGCTCAACAAGCTGGTCGCGAAAGGGATCCTCTCGCGCGAGAAGCTTAACGACCTGTTCCATTACGAGGCGCGGCAAAGCGAGGCGGAGTTCACCGCGCTCGCCTCCCGCCGGCTGGTGGAAGGGATCTTGTCCCTGAGCTCCGAGGCCGTCACCGCCTCTTTCGTCGATGTCCTGGCCGAGCAGGATCCGGAACAGTTCGAACGTCTCGCCCGGTTGGTACGGCGGCGGGAGAGGAACCAAAAGGAGTAGCGGCAGTGAGACGCGAAAGCCTCGCATTTCTGGCCACAACCCTCGGGCGGCGTGAGCGATTGCGCCGGCGGGCGACGGCAGGCGCCATTCTGACCCTATTCGCGCTTGCTACATGGCCTGTGGTGGCGCACCACGCGGGCCAGGGCGGCACGCACCTCGTGGCCGAGCTCGACCATTTGGGCGCGGTCTGCCTGACCGCGCTGCACCTCCTGCTCGCGCCCGTGCACCGCGGGTTTCAAGTGCTCCTGCTCGCCGGTCTGGGCTACGCGCTCTGGGATCGCTTCCGAGCCTGGCGACGCACTCGGCTGTCTTTGGGTCCGCTGGCGTGCCGCCGGGCCGAGCCGGGCGATCCGTTCTGGGAGGCCGCGGTTGCGGGTGGCCTGGACCCCAGCCGCCTTCGAGTCGTCGAAGGACTTCCCGTCCCGGCATTCACCGCAGGTTTGCTTCGGCCGCAGGTCTATATCGGCCGTGACCTTGCGGAGGAGCTGACCGGAAGCGAACTGGCCGCCGTGCTAGCGCACGAGGGGGCACATGTGGCACGCCGCGACCCGCTTCGGCTTTCCGGGCTTCGGCTCCTCGCGTGCACCCTGTTCTGGATTCCGGCCTTGCGGCGCCTGGCCGACGATGTGGCTGACGAGATAGAGATCGCAGCCGACGACCGGGCGGCACCCGGCCGCCCTCTTGCGCTTGCGACGGCGATCCTCACCTTGTCGCGGCGCCGCTCGCCACCGCCTATGCCAAGCGCCTCGCCCGGTTTTCACCACCGGAACCTGTTGGAGCGGCGTATTCGCCGACTGGTCGGAGACGACGCGGCAGTGGAGAGCCACGTCACCCGCCGATCCTTAGCAGGCACGGCAGCGGCGGTTTCACTCGCGTGGGTTTCGGCCTTTGTCGTTGTCCATCCCCTGCCGGCGGACGGCACGCCCGGCCACCGACCACATTGCGACCACCCCGCCCGGTCCCCGCTCGCGCACCTCTTCTGTCTCCCTGGGGAGCATCGTTCGCCCCACTGCCCGCATGAATCGGGGCCGCTAGCTGTTGTTTATCGACTTACCTGACCTGACCGCGGCTTGTTCTCCTTCATAGCAGGCGTGTCGCCGTGCTCCATCGCGCCGTGATCTTCCGGCGACGCTGTGGTGTCCGACGGTTCCGCGGGGGGACGCGTCGTGCCTGGCACCCGATCCTGCTTCTCAGGCTTCGCCGCATCCTGCATTTCCAGCATCATCCGTCGCATCGCCGTATCCGCCATGATCCGCTGCCGGATGACGGTGTCCGCCATCATCCGGCGGTGCATCTGCATCATCGAAGACCGGGAATCCGGGCGCTCTTTCCCGGTGGAGTGACCCATCGCGGAATGATCCGAGTCGGCCTGCATACCCGGCATCCGGGAATGATCCATCCCCGCCATCTCCCCACCACTCTCAGCGTGCCGCATGGCATCGGCGTGGCTGGCGCCGACGGCGACGCTGGGCGTGGGTAGCGAATCGAGAAAGCCCACCGCCACTCCGCCCATATTCTCGACCCCCATCATGCGCGACATCGCCCGCCACTCCTGCTCGGTCCAGGCGAACGAGGTGCTGTCCCGGTACCGGCGGCCGGCCTTCAGGATCTCCTCCCGCTTCCTGTTCCGTGGCACATCCGGCGATGCCAACACGTCGGAGATCACGTCATGCATCGCGTGCAGGTTGTCGAAGATGATCGCCGCCTCGGGGTAGCGCCGGGCGAACTCGGGGGCGATGGCGGCGGTCATCGGCATGAGCCGCGGCATGTCTTCGGGGGGGTGCTCGAGCATCTGCTTGAAACGAGCAACCGCCGCGAGGACCCCGGTCTGCCTGTCCGCTACGGTTTTTCCCGTCACCAGCGGCTCGTAGAGCCCCACCTGCAGCCAGTGATAAGCCCAGATGAGGCCGTTGAACTTGGGGTACTCCCGCCGGAAGGCGAGCGAGTAGTCCTGGCCCTCCATGAGATCCATGTTCTTGGGCACCGAGCTGAAGGCGATGTCGGCACGTGATCGGTAATACCGGAGAAGCTCCGCAACGCGGGCATCCTTCCCGTCCGGTGGGATTCCCTCGTCCGCCCACACGTCATAGATCTGCCGGTGGAGCACGTGAGCCCAGTCGAACATCATCTTCGCTTCGGGCGCGATCTTGGAGTAGGCGATCTCGATGGCGCCCTCTTCGAGCGGTACCCGGGGCGGGTGTACCAGGAGCTCCCGCGTGATGAAGTCGTACTCCTCCTCCTCCAGCAGAGACACAGGGGCGTCCTGCCTGGTGTAGAGTTTCTCGTAGAGGATCGCGTGCCCGTAGTCAAAGGCGTTGAAGAGCCGGTCAGCGGCGGCGTACTCGTCCCGGAACGCCCAGTTGTGCTCGGCCGGGAGATAGAACTGGTCGGACTGCTGTACCCACTGCGCCGCAGCAGTCATTGAACCGAATGTGAGGGCCGCGGTGGCGAGGCTCAGGCCTCGAAGGCCCGCGCGGATGGTTGCTGGATGCCGGATCATCGAATGCTCCATCGGTGCTATCCCTGCTGGTCCGCCCTTCAGGGGCGCGGCACCGGAATGAGTCCACGGATCGCGAACGCGTACGCCGCGCCGAACGTGACGAACCACGACTGATCGTCCCCGGTGAGCCGCCGCCCCAGCCCGCCGTCCAGAGCCAATTGAGGGCTCAGTTGATACCGAGCCCCGCCGGCCAGGTTCAGCTCGACCTCTCCGGTTTCGACCAGCGGTTCCTGGACGAAGAGTTCCGCGGTAATGAGCGTCGACTTCAATGGGAAGGTGCGGTCCACCGCGATCCCGGCGAGCCACCGGGAGAGCTCTGCCGCCCCGGTTGCCTGACCGGCGCCATTGGCGCTCCCGATCGTGTACTGCCCGTTCAGATGAAAGCGAGCCCAGGAATAGGTGCGAGTGGCGAGCGCCCGCAGCGAGACGTAGGCATTGTCTGGCGCGAGGGAGCCAATGGGAAGGAGGACATCCGCCGCGAGACCGAAGGCCGGCAAGCCCGCCGTCTCGACGTTGAAGTTGTGCAGGACGGAGACATCTACACCCGCCAGGCCGAAGTCCTGTTCGCCCAGCGGGCCACCGTCGACGAAGGCGAAGGGAACCCCGATCTCGATGTGCGTACGGGGGAAGATGCCGTAAGCGATCTCCGGCTCGACACCCCAGTTGTACCCGCCGCCGTCAACCCGCTCCAGCCGCACGGGCGCGAGCTGGAGCTCGAAGGCATATCGCTCCGTGGGATAGGCGTCCTCGATCTGGATGGGCCGGTTGCGATCCGTGTTGTAGTAATCGGTCTGCGCCGCTAACGAGGTAACGCCCACAGACATGACGGCCAGGCTGGCGACGGCACCGCCCAGAACGCTGGGCTTGCGAACGCGAGCCGAAAGAGTGTGACGCTTGGGGTGGAGCATGACGCGTTCTCCTGTACGACGGCCACTGACATGCCTAGATGTGCCGGCTGTTGGCTCCCAGGCCTTTACTATGCATAAAATAGGACTGTGGTGGCGGTGATACCAGCCTTGAGTTTCCGGGTTGATCAACTCCCCCGCCGTCCACCCCTTTTTCCCTCTTGACATAGGGGATGGGGGTATAATATCTTGCGTCTACATACCCACTGGGGGTATGCATACCCAAGGAGGACCCTATGACCAACTTGAGGCTCACCGTCGAAGGCATGAGTTGTGGGCATTGCGTAAGTCGAGTTCACCAATCGCTTTCGGCCAACCCTGGAACCCGCGTGCTGAGCGTCGATGTCGGCAAAGCCACCCTGGAGTACGATCCCGCTCTCACCAGCCCCGAGACCATCGCCCAGCGACTCACCGAGGCTGGCTACCCGGCGAGCCCGTCGGCGCCGGCCGGGAGCTGACGATGAACGGCACCGACTGGTTGGTGCTGGCGGGTGGTGCGGCCGCCATCGCCTGGGTGAATTGGTACTTCTTCGTCGCCGGGCGGCACCCCGCTGCCGCGGCCACCGCCAGCAGCAATGCCGGCCAAGTGCAGGAGGTGACGATCGCCGTTCGGGGCGGCTACAGCCCGGCGGCAGTCCGGGTACGCCGGGGCGCGCCGTTGCGCCTGCACTTCGACCGGCAGGAGACCTCGGGCTGCTCGGAGGAAGTCGTGCTGCCGGCGTTCGGTATCCGGAAGTTCCTCCCCGCGCACCAGACCACCACGATCGAGCTGCGGCCGGACACGTCCGGCTCGTTTGAGTTCACCTGCGGCATGGGCATGCTGCGCGGACGGCTGATCGTCGAGTGACCTGTTGGCAATCGAGCTTCTCAGGAGCGCACGAAAGGCAGAACGGACCATGACGACTGGAATCGAGAACCAGCCCAACGCCGGCCAGACCCAGGGTAGCGCGGCGACCGAAGCGGGAAGTTCCCGGCAGATCGTGCTTCCCGTCACCGGGATGACGTGCGCAGCCTGCCAGGCGCGGGTGCAGCGTGCATTGTCCGCGACACCCGGCGTGCGTGACGCCAGCGTGAACGTCATGCTCTCGAATGCCACGGTCGAGTTCGATCCGGCGGCAACGACGCCGGCGCAGTTGGTCGAGGCGGTCCGCGCCACCGGCTACGGCGCCGAGCTCCCGGCCTCAGGCCTGACGGCGGTGGCCGAGCAGGAGGCGCAGGACGAGGCGCAGGAGCGCGAGTTCCGCGAGCTGCGCCGCAAGGCGCTCGTGAGCGGCGGGCTGGGCCTGACCGCGATGCTCCTCTCGATGCCCCTGATGGCACCGATGTCGGCGGGAGCGCCCGGTGGCGCCCCGCACGGGAGTGCGGATCCGCTCATGGGGTGGGTAATGACCAGAGTCTCGCCGGCGGTGGAGGCCGTGCTGCCTTGGTTGTACCAGCTCGATCGCCGGGTAATTCTGGCGGCATTGCTCGCCGCCACGGCCGCCGTCATGGGATGGGCCGGCCGCCATTTCTACACCCGGGCCTGGACCGCCTTCCGCCACCACTCGGCGGACATGAACACCTTGATCGCGGTAGGCACCGGGGCCGCGTTCCTCTATTCGCTCGTCGCTACCTTCGCACCCGGCGTGTTCCTGAGCCGGGGGCTCATGCCCGACGTCTACTACGAAGCCGTCATCATCATCATCGCGCTCATCCTCGTCGGCAACGCGCTGGAGGCGCGGGCCAAGCGGCAAACGTCCGCCGCGCTGCGCAAGTTGATCGCGCTGCAACCCAAGACCGCGCGGGTCCTGCGGGAGGGCGCGGAGATCGACCTCCCTATCGAGCAGGTCGTAACCGGCGACAGGGTGGTGGTCCGCCCAGGTGAGCATGTCCCGGTCGATGGCGAGGTGGTGGCCGGCGCCAGCGCGGTCGACGAGTCCATGCTCACCGGTGAGTCCCTGCCGGTCGAGAAGCGCCCCGAGAGCCCGGTGTATGGCGGCACGATCAATCGCTCCGGCGCCTTTCAGCTTCGGGCGACGAGCCTGGGCGCCGAGAGCGTGCTCGCCAGAATCGTGAAGCTCATGCGCGATGCCCAGGGATCCCGTGCACCGATCCAGCGGCTGGCCGACCGTATCAGCGGCGTCTTCGTGCCGGTGGTGCTCTCCCTGGCGATCGCCACCTTCGTGGCGTGGTACCTCCTCGCACCTGAGGCCCCGATGGTGCGCGGCTTCGCCGCCGCGGTAGCCGTGCTGATCATCGCCTGCCCCTGCGCCATGGGGCTCGCGGTTCCGACCGCGGTCATGGTGGCAACCGGCAAGGCGGCGGAATTCGGCATCCTGATCAAGGGTGGCGAGGCATTGGAGCGCGCCCAGGCCCTGGACGTCGTGGTGCTCGACAAGACCGGCACCGTGACCGAGGGCCGGCCCGCGCTGACCGACGTCGTGCTGCTGGACCGGACGCGTACGGAAGCGGAGGTACTTCGGCTCGCAGCTTCGATCGAGAGCCGGTCCGAGCATCCACTCGCTGAGGCCGTAGTCGCCCGGGCCAAGCAGCAGGGACTCGCGCTCAGTGAGCCGGAGAGCTTCGAGACGACGGCCGGCCTAGGCGCGGCCGGGGTGGTGGACGGCGTCGCCATCGCCATCGGCAACGCCGCCATGATGGCCGAGTACGGCCTCGACGTCACCGCCCTGATCCCCCAGACCGACCGGCTCACGGCAGACGGCAAGACGCCGCTGTACCTGAATCTCAACGGAACCGTAGCCGCGCTGCTCGCCGTCGCCGATCCGGTGAAGCCGACGAGCCGCGAGGCCATCGCCCGGCTCCGGGCCATGGACCTCGATGTCGTGCTGCTGACCGGCGACCATCCCGGCACCGCGGCCGCGATCGCGCGCCAGGTGGGCGTGGAACGGGTCATCGCCGGCGTCCGGCCCGAAGGCAAGGTCGCGGAGATCGCCCGACTGCAGGACTCCGGCCAGGTCGTGGCCATGGTGGGCGACGGCGTGAACGACGCCCCCGCCCTGGCCAAGGCGGACGTCGGTATCGCGATGGGCACGGGCAGCGACATCGCCATGGAGGCGGGCGACGTGACCCTCATGCGAGGGGACCTCCGCAGCGTCGCGCAGGCCATCCACGTGTCGCGCCGCACGATGCGCACGATGAAGCAGAACCTGTTCTGGGCCTTCATCTACAACGTCGTGGGCATCCCGGTCGCCGCGGGGGTGCTATACCCCGCCTTCGGCGTCCTGCTCAGCCCGATTCTGGCGAGCGCCGCGATGGCGCTGAGCTCGGTCAGCGTGGTCACCAACAGCCTGCGTCTGCGCCGTCTCCGGGCGGCATAGCTCGGGATGCCGTCATCGTTCCCGGCGCTCCGTCCATCTCTTGGGTGCCTGCGGCTGTTCACCACGAAGGCACGAAGAGCACGAAGGACACGAAGGGTTCACGACCAACACCTCAGTCCCGAACTCCTCCGGCGTGGAATGAGACGAATGGGTGACTTGAACAGGGAGCCCTCTGTGTCCTTCGTGCCTTCGTGGTGAATGGCCGCACTAACTCAACGGAAGGGACGGAGAGTCTCATAGCTCGATCTGCGCCCCCAGCTCGACCACCCGATTGGGCGGGAGACAGAAGAACGAAGTCGCCGTACGAGCATTCCGGTTCATCATGGCGAAGAGATGCTCGCGCCAGAGCGTCATCCCCGGCCGGCGGGAAGGAATCAGCGTCTCCCGACCGAGGAAGTAGGTCGTTTCCCAGGTGCTTGAACTCCATGCCCTGCTCCTTGAGCCCGGCAAGCGCCTCGGGAACGTTGGGCTCCTCCATGAAGCCATAGCTCAGGCGCACCCGGTGAAAGCCAAGCCCCAGGTGCTCGACCGTCGCCCGATTTCCCGGCTGTACGTGAGGAGTCCTACCATATCTCGGTGGTGAAGCTACCCCCAACGTGGGCTGAGCTCGAGACTCCGCCCTGAGAACGCCGGAGCCGGGGCTTCGGTTCCTAAATATGTCCGGCTGCGATGGCTGAGCTGCCGCAGTAAGGTGGACCTACGAGAGCCGGTGGACGGGATCGAACCGTCGGCCGCCCGATTACGAATCGGGTGCTCTACCGCTGAGCTACACCGGCACGAAACAACAGGATAGATGAAGTAGGAGGGAAACGACTAGGGGGCGCAAGCCCGTGCGCCCCCGATGCGATGCCCTGGCGCGGATTCGAACCGCGACGCCTTTCGGCACTACCCCCTCAAGATAGCGTGTCTACCAGTTTCACCACCAGGGCGTGAGGCCGGGAAGTTAGCGGCCGCGACTTGGAGGGTCAACTGTCACGAACGGTCGGCGTGAATGGGCTTCCCGAGATCGGCACGCCGTTCATCGTGATCTCCACCGAGAAGCTCGCGCCGATGGCGAAAATGGAGGCATCGTACGTCCCGTCCCCGAGGTCGCGGGCGGCGATCGGGGCTCCGCCGTTCAGGCTCACCATGACCTGCTCGCCACCGCGGCCAACCGGGTTGCCCTGCGC
>JACCSE010000184.1 GCA_013813145.1 Gemmatimonadales bacterium | reverse complement strand
GTAACACGGCGTGCGTTCGAGGGCGACCGCCGGCTCGCTCGCGCCGTTCGTGGCGGCGGTCCGCGGTGCGGGGGTGCCGGTGCTGTCGGCCGTCGTGGCGGCCGGACGGCCGGAACAAGCGATGCCGCCGGCGAGGACGACCGAGAGGAGCATTCGCCTCATCGCCCGGGCACCCGCACCAGCAGTTCACGACTTCGGACTCGATCCGAGAGGGTCAACGACAGATCCGGCTGGTCCGCCGCGACCTCCGCCCGCCCGCCACGCGCGAACGAGAGGATCTGCCCGCTCCGCGGGTCGCGCACCACGACCATGGGCGTGCGGCTCGCATCCCACCGGAGGGCCACGCGGCCAGGGCCGGCCGAAGTAATCTCCACGTCCGCCGCACCGCCGGCACCCCGACCGATCGTGGCGGAGCCTTCCGGCCCGGAGAGCCGCAGCAGCTCGATCCGCTCCCGGCGTTCGGGGGTGAGCGGCACCGCGAAGGCGAACTGCTTGCCGCCGGTGGCGTCGTCCGCCACCTCCAGCGGCGAGAAGCTCAACTGGAACACTCGCGATCCGTCGCCCGAACGCGCTTCGAGCGTGTAAGGGCCGGCGCTCTTCGGCAGGCTGGGACGGGTGGTGGTTTGGAAGGCGGGCTCGAGCACCGGCCGACCGTTCTCGATCCGTCCCCACACCACCAGCGACGGCTGGATCGCGCCGGCGAAGGCGCTCGCGACGCTGGACTGAGCGCTTCGATACTGCATGACGCCGCGATAGGTGTAGTCGCTGATCCACTCCTCGTCGCAGTAGCCCATGAGGTCGTGCGACGAATTCGGCTTGAGCGCGCCGGCGCCGACGTCGAAGCCGAAGACTCCGATGATTCCGCCGGTGTAGGGATAGCGATCGTCCGGGTTTGCCGCGTCACCGCAGGGGGCATGATCGCGACCCCAGTTATGCCCCCACTCGTGGGCGGCCACCGAGGCGGCGCTGGGCAGCTTGTCCCAGCCGAGCGCCGTCTTGCCGCCGACGTATGCAATCCCGGCCACGCCGCCGGAGTAGGTGGGGTTCACCACGCCGTAGTAGTATCGCGCGTCGCCACCGACTCGGCTGGCCTCGAGCTCGTTGAGGATCGTGTTCCAGGAGCCGGTATTTTCCGGCTCGAGTGCCGGCACATCGGTGGTGAACGGAGAGCCGATCGTCGCGGCGATCGACGAGATCGGATGCATCCGCAGCGTCGCCGCGAGGTACTGATCGCGGTTGGCCGACGTGACGTTGCCTCTCCGGCCATCCACGCTGGTCACCACGGGAACCAGAATCACCTGGAAGGTCGCGGCGGTTTCGACCTGCAGCGCGAGCGGGGCGCCGCCGGCCGGAAACGAGTTGTCGGTCTCGTCGGTTTCGGCCTGGGTGTCGGCCGGATCGACCTCCACCTGAATGGAAAGATTCGTCGTCACCAGCGACTTGGGCACCGCGAGATTCCAGGAGCTGCCGAGGGTGCCCTCCTGCGGCGCGAGGGGCGTCAGGCCGAGCCGGGGAATGATCCGCTCCAGGGCGAGCACACCGCCGTGGTAGAATCGGACCCGCACGTCGGGCGACAGGGCGTTGGCCTCGCTGGCCGTGACGAACACCCGCAGGAACGCGTCACGGCCGGCGACCAGCGGCACGGTCCCGGTGTAGGTCTGCACGCTCTGGGTGAGATAGACTCCGTCGATCCGGAAATTGAGGCCCTGACCGACGCTTTCGGCGTAGGTCACCGTCGCGCCGGCGGGGGCCGACCCGACGCTCGCCTGCTGAGAGGACGGGGTGCCGGCGTACTGCGTACCGTTGGCGGCGACGGGCTGAGCGGTGAGCGTGTAGCTGCCCGCCAGCAGGCCCCTGAGCGTGGTACTGGCGGCGAGCTGCCGGGAGTATCCGCCGGGGCCGGTCACGAGCACCGCGGCGTCGGCGCCAGGCGGGAGTCCCGAGACGGTGAGCGCAAGCGACCCGCTCGCGGCGACATACGTGACCGTGGAGGCCGCGGTATTCCCTTCACTCACCGTTACGGTCTGGGACGCTGGTTCGGCGCCGTAGACCGTGCCGCCGGCGGCGACGGCAGCCGCGGCGACGGTGTAGGACCCCGGCTGCAGCCCGGTGAGGGTCTCCGCCCCGACGAGCGCCCGGGCGTAACCGCGACTGCCGGTGACCGACAGACTCGCCGCGGTCCCGCTCGGCAGGCCCGCCACCGACACCTGGAGGCCACCCGTGTCGGGGCCGGTGGAGCCGCCGCAGGCACCAAGCATGAGAGCGATCAGGACTCGGCCTCGGGTCAGCGCCCGGCGTCTCATTGGTGTGGTTCCTTGCATGCGAGGGAATCTACTGTCCTGTAGGGAGACGGATCTACGACCGCGTTCTGCATCGCGGCCAGGGGCAGCCCTGACATGGGTTCGCTCGCGAAGACATAGGGTAAGCACCGCGCGGGCCGCGCATTACACTTGTTCCGGACCTTCCCTAGGGGAACCGCGGCCCCCGATGGTCGCAACACCTGCGCCACGAAAACAAAAAAACGGGCCGCCGCGCGGCCCTTCACCTATCTTTGGAGGCAATGCATCTCGGGCGCGACTCAACGTCGCTTGAATCGGGTCGATTCCACGACGATGCGTGACTTCAGCTACACCGGAGTTGTGCCATGGAGGAACTCGCTGCTCAGACGTACTGTCAACGCGCGGCGCTGGAGCTGGCGGCGCTGATCCAACATCAGCGCAAGCCGACCGGCCATTCCCGGCGCGACTCGGCCCTTCTCAGGAGCTGCGTGACCCGGGCGCTCGAGGCCGTGACGATACCCGATCAGGCGCGGGAGGGACCCTGGCAAGTCGGTAGCCGCCCGCTCCGGCGCCGCGGCCGCGGTGGACTCAAGTACATCCCCACGGTTCACCGCGGCGGCACGGTGGTGATGGTCAATACGCCGAACGAGGCCGAGGAGCTGGTCGCCTTCCTCAACTTCTGCGGAATGAAGGACTTCACTTCCGGGTGAGGTTCAGGGGTGGGAGCCCTCGCTCGATCTGCTCCCGCGATTCCTCGAACCAGGGAGGCAGGACCAGTCGCTCGCCCAGCGACTCGGCCGGCTCGTCTACGGCGAACCCCGGGCCATCGGTGGCGATCTCGAAGAGCACCCCGCCCGGCTCCCGGAAATAGACCGAGCGGAACCAGAACCGGTCGATGACCTCGGTCGGCTGAGCGCCGGCCGAGGCCACCTGGGCGCGGGCGGCCAGCTCGGCCCGATCGTCCGGCACCCGCCAAGCCACGTGGTGCACCACGCCGGGTCCCCACTTTCCCCGCGGTTCCGAAGGCATCTCCCGCAGATCCACGAGGGCGCCCGAGCCGCCGGCGCCGGGGGAGAACCGGTGCCACCCGGCTTCCTCGGCAACCGGGGCGAAGCCGATCGCCCGAAGAAAGTTTTCGGTGGGCGCGAGTTGCCGCTGCCAGAGGCGGACGGAGTGCAGCCCCCGCACCTGATGCCGAGCGGGTACCGGTCCCCCGGTCCAGGGAGTGAACTCGCGCTCGTCCCCGGTCTCCACCAGCGAGAGCTGCAGCCCGTGGACGTCGGCCAGCAGCAACGCCCGCTCGCCGAATCTCGCTTCTTCCCGGACGCCGGCCACCCCGCTCCGGCTCAGCCGCTCCGACCAGTAGTCGAGACTTTCCAGCGGCACCGCGACCCCCACCTCGGTGGCGAGACCGGTGCCGTTCCTGCCTGGCGACATGTCGCGCCAGGGGAAGAAGGTCAGGTCGGTGCCGGGGTGTCCCTCGCCGTCGGCGTAGAACAGATGGTAGGTGTCGGGCACGTCCTGGTTGACGGTGCGCTTGACCAGGCGCATGCCGAGCACGCCGGAGTAGAAATCGAGGTTGGCCTGCGGGTCGGCGGCGATGGCGGTGACGTGGTGGAGGCCGGTGATGAGGGACATGGCATCTTCCTTCCGTGGGCGCGACGCTTGCGTCGCCCGAACCCATTGCTCATCACCGCCAAACGCGCGGCGAACCGCCCGAGGGATCGCGAGCACCTCGGCGCCTCCGCCCAGGGTCGTCGCATCCAACTTCGCCACCAGCCAGCGTCGGCCGAACTTGGGGCCGGTTGCCCCGAATCCCCAATGACGAAGGCTTGAGGCCATCAAGGGAAGCGCTGGGCCTGTCCTCTCTGTCCACCGCTGACGATGTTCTCGCCCTCCATCGAAATCAGGGCGACGCTGCAGTGCGTGTCATTTGCCAGGTCCCAGTCGCGTTGAGCTGGCCGAAGAGGTCGATGAGACCGGTACACGAGACTGTGCCTGACGCACTGATCGGGGGATTTTCGACCAAGCTGCCTTCGTACACACAGGTGAACTCGCCCGGCTGGGTGAAGCTGATTGCAGTCGCCTGGACGCTGCCGGCGGTGATCTCGAACGTGCCGGCGTTGTCGAATGGCTCGCCGTCGACCGTGCACTCGCCCGTCTGGTCGGCGGTCCCGGTGAACGTAGCTGCCACCGGCGCCAGCACGAAGGTGGCTTCGTTGGTACAGGTCAGGTTATTCGCGGGGTCCGAGAATGTCTCACTGAAGGCCCAGTCCCCGGCCACGTCCAGCACGGTGACCGTGATGGTGGCCGTCCCGCTCTTCCCCTCAGCGCTCGCCGTGATCGTGGCCGTGCCGGGGGCGACCCCCCTCACCGTCCCCGTGGCGCTCACCGTGGCCACGGCCCCCGCGTCGGTCGACCAGGTCACCGCCCGATCGCTCAGCGGATTGCCGGCGGCATCCTTGGTCGTCGCCGCAAGCTGGAGATCTTCGGCATTGAGGATGGTGGCTGATGGGGGCGTCACTTCGACCGCGTCTACCGGGCTGGAAACTGTGATGGCGGCACTGCCGCTCTTGCTCTCACTGGTCGCCGTGATGACCACCGCGCCGTCGGCAACCCCGGTTACGAGCCCCGCGGCGGAGACCGTAGCGACTGTGGCATCGCTCGTACTCCAGGATACGCTTCGGTCAGTCAAGGTGCCGCCGGCCGCGTTCTTCGCGACAGCCGCAAGCTGCACTGTCCCGCCAGGAGCGATCGTAGCCGCCGGAGGGCTGATCGCCACGGTAGCGACGGGTGCCATTTCGGGACCGGTCCCACCATCCCCATCGCCGCATGAGAGAGCGACGAGGGCGATAGCGGCCGGCCCGAGGAGCAGCCGGAATCGTGGGGCCAAGATGGTCGCCACCGGACACCTCCTGTGAATACATGACATGATTGATCCTGTTCAGCCGTGGAGATGAACCCGCAGATGGAACAAGCGTCGCGATCATCGCCGGACAGATCCGCCGTGGGCGAGTCCTTCGTGGCGCCATGGGTCCGGCGCGGCGTAGGAGGCGAGGACAGTGGGGTTG
>JACCSE010000112.1 GCA_013813145.1 Gemmatimonadales bacterium | reverse complement strand
CTCCGCAACCCGGTGCAGACCAGCGAAAAGATCTACGCCACCTACCTGCTGGAGGTCACCGGGGCCGGCGGGCACAGCTCGCTCCCGCCGCGAGAGAACGCGATCTACACTCTAGCCAAAGGTCTGGATCGGCTGTCCCGATTGGACTTTCCAGTGCGCCTCAACCCCACCACCAGCGCGTTTTTCCGGCTGCTTGCCGAGCAAGAGACGGGACAGCTCGCCTGGGACTTGCGGGCGGTGAGCGGCTAGACCCCCGATACCAGAGCGGTAAGGCGCGGAGAAACCGGAGATCTCGCCGGCTTCGCCGCTCTCGCCCGAGGTGATGACGGCTGTCGAGCGAGTCACCGCGGCGATGTGGCCCGGCGTCGTGGTCCTCCCGGTGATGGATCCCTGGTCCACCGACGGAGCCCGTCTCCGGCAGGCAGGCGTTCCAGTCTATGGGGTCTCCGGAATCTTCTACGACATCGGCGACATACGGGCCCATGGCAAGGACGAGCGGATCTCCGTGCAGGCATTCTACCAAGGTGTCGAGTTCATGTATCGGCTCATGAGAGAGCTATCCCGGTAACCACCCCCTCCTGGAAGGAGCCCAGGTTTCGCCGTGATCCCGCTCACGGTTGCTGCCTGCCGTTGAGGCCACAATGGACTCTCCAATGCCAACAGCTCGCCGGCGCGAAGTGGGCGGCGGCGATTCATCCAATCAGGGAGAGGTCATCATGGGTTTACTATCAAAGCCGATCAAAACGCTGGACGATCTTTTCGTTCATACGCTCCAGGACATCTACTACGCCGAGCAGCAGATTACCAAGGCGCTGCCCAAGATGATCGAGAAGGCAAGCGATCCTCAGCTCAAGCAGGGCTTCCAGACCCACCTGACAGAGACCAAGAATCAGGTCAAGCGGTTGGAGCAGGTCTTCCAGATGCATGGCGTGGAAGCCAAGGCGGTCAAGTGCCCGGCTATCGACGGCATCATCGAGGAGGCCAACGAGATCCTGGCTGACGCGAAGGACCCGGAAGTGATCGACGCCGCGGCGCTCGCGTCGGCCCAGGCCGTGGAGCACTACGAGATCACCCGCTACGGCACCCTCATCGCCTGGGCCCGCCAGCTCGGCCGGAGCGACTGCGCCAGCGTGCTGGAGCAGACCCTCGAGGAGGAGAAGGCCACGGATCGGAAGTTGACCGAGATTGCCGAGTCGCGGGTCAACCGCGTGGCGGTCTAAGAGCCCCGCGGTCCACCGCGCTCTACTGCTCATCGCGTCGCTGGCCGCCTGTGCCTCTCCGGGCAGGCGGTCAGTGCCGCTGGCACCCGCCGGCCCCGCGCTCGCCCACGCCGAGTCGCTGTACACCGTTCTCCGCACCATCCGAGACCGGATCGATGTCGCCGCCGCGTCGGGGCGCAGTACGCCCGAGCTGATTCCCCGTCATAATGCGTCACGCGACCGCCTGGTGTCGCATCTAGCCGCCATCGACTCGTCCGCCCTGGCCGGCGACGACGCCCGCGCCCTCGGCGTCATGCGCCGCACCCTGGCGCGCGATCTGACGGCACTCGCCCCGGCATCCGCTGCCCACCCGAATCCGTCGAGCCACCGACCCGAATGTGGCTACGACGCCCGCGCCATCGCGGCGGCGCCGAACGGGCTCGATTCCCTTCGAGGGCGGCTGTACGCCTGCTACGGCTGGCCCAGTCCCAGGTAGTCGTCGGCTTCGATACTCTGGACCGCCTTTCCATTCTCGCCTCCCTCGGCCTTGCCGAGGACCCTCTCAGGCGCCGGCAGCTCTTCCTCGCGCTGGAGCCGGTGTGGCGCAGCATGAACGGCGACGGCGGCGACGGGAGCCCCTACCGCCGGCTGATTGCGCTTGAGGTGAAGGGTCGGGAGGGGGCGGAGCCGCCTGCGGCGGCCCAGGCGCGCGCGTCGGGAGTGCCGCCGGATTCGCTGGAGCGCTGGCTCCTCGCGATCCTGGAGACCTGGCGCGACGCCAACGCGGACTCGCTGGTCGAGCCGTGGGACTGGTACTACGAGACCGGGAAGACCAGCCGCGCGCTGAGCCCACTCATCTCACGCGAGCGTCTGAGCGAGTTGAACCAAGCGGTGTACCAAGCCCTCGGCGCGGACCTCGAAGCGCTTCGGGTGCACTACGACCTTGATCCGCGGGCGGGGAAGACGCCGGTTGCCTTCGCCACATTCGGAGGCCGGGCACCGATCGAGTCCTGGATCTTCGCTACCTACCGCGCCGGCGGTCTGGATAACCTGAACGAGCTGCTGCACGAGACCGGCCACGCGGCGCACATTGCGGCGATCCGCACTCGCCCCGCTTTTACCGACTGGCCCGACAGCGACCCGTTCACCGAGGCGGTCGCGGACTTCGTGGCCCTCGACGTCTACGAGCCCGCCTGGCAGCAGCACTGGCTGGGCGACTCGGTGCCGTTGGCCGACGGGCTGCGCGCGCGCTACGGCGGCATCGTGCTCGACGTGGCCTGGGCTCTGCTCGAGGCGCGTATGCAGCGCGACCCCGGCGCCGATCCCAACCAGGTGTGGACCGGCCTAACCCGCGATTACCTGCGGATCCGACCGCGCCCCGAGCTCTCCTGGTGGGCGATGCGCGGCCAGTTGGTGGATGCGCCCGGCTACATGATGAACTACGCGGCCGGGGCCATCCTCATCGCGGCGATCCGTGCCCGCACGAAAGAGGTCCACGGTCCGTTCGCTACCGGCGACCCCTCCTGGTACCGCTGGGTCGGGCCACGCCTCTTCCGCTTTGGTCTGCAGCGGCCGACGCGCGAGGTCATCGAAGAGTTTCTCGGCGGGCCGGTTTCGCCGGCCGCGCTGCTGGCCGATATGAGGCGGATGCGTCGCTGACGCTCCGGAGCGGGGCTACGGACTCGGCAGTGCGAGCGGAATCAGGTACACCTCCCCTACCGCGCGCCCACCTGCCGCCGAGACCCGGCCGCCCTCCTTGAGAAAGATCCGCTCCCCCGCTACCCGAATCTCCACTCTCGGCGCGACTCGAGGGATCTCGATCTCGAAAGTCGCATCGGAGCTCCGGTTGTCGATCGCGAGCCGTCCCCCATCGGAAGTGAACGTCGCCGCACCGACCGGCCCTCGCACCCGCACCTCGCTCCCGTCGCCCAGCGAGACCCGCACATGTCCGGCGGGGCTCACTGACCGAAAGAGCACCGTGAGAGCCGGCCCGGGAGCGATCGCGAGCCCGGCCATCTCCGGCGGCGGCGGGAGCGGCGCGAATTCCGGGGCATCGTCGCCCCACTCCAGCAGCGCCCGCGCCCAGTTCCTGACCGGCGAGCCGGGGGCCGCGTAGGCCACCCCACCCAGGGTCAGGGCCAGAACGATCCCCGCCGCCCACCGCCTCCATCCGCCGCCGCCCGCTACCGCCCCCGCCACCACGGACTCGGCACGCACCCCCGGCGAGGGGTGATCCACCAGCCGAAGCAGCGCGTGGATCTCTCCTTCGTCGCGTTCCGCCTGCCGGAGACGCTCCCGGCACTCGGCACAGCCCGCCATGTGCTCGCGCGGGGAGCGTCCGAGCGCCGGCACCGACTCGCCGTGCATCAGCCGCTGAAGCTCTTCCTCGTCAAGATGCATCGGAGGTCTCCCCGTAGCACCGGCGGAAGGCGCGCCGGGCCCGCGCCAAGAGGGTTCCGACGCTGGCCTCGTTCAGCCCCAGCGCCACCGCCAGATCGCGATAGCTGTAGCCCTCGGTGTGAAGCAGGAGCAGGCTCCGGT
>JACCSE010000157.1 GCA_013813145.1 Gemmatimonadales bacterium | reverse complement strand
CTCGGCCGCGAGTCGCCCCTGCGCCTGGGTGCGCACCTCGGCGATCTGGCGCTTGACCGGCTCCACCCGCTCCGCCACCAGGCTGTCCACCTTCGCCCGCACCCGACGCTCCGCCCGCGCCAGTTCCTCGCCGACGACCGCCTCCAGCCGCTCGGCGATCGCCCGGTCTAGGTTGCTGGAGACCGAGAGCTTGGGTGAGCGGATGGCCCCCGTCATCCGGGCTTCGACCGAGAGATTGTCGAGCCCGGAGACCACACGCCAGACCAGGCGCTCGATCTCGTTGATCCGGCGGCCCGCCGTGTCCAGCGCCCAGCTCACCTGGTCCGAGCCTATGGCCCAGCGGCCCTGAAGCCTGTCGCCTCGAAGCGCGAAGGTGAGACTGCTGGCGCCGGTGCCCGGCGCCAGACGGAACGGCAGGCCGGGCAGGTTGAAGGCGGGCAGGGCGACCCCTCGGAGCCGGGCTGCCACCGAGTCGCGCATCCGGCCTGGACTGACGTGATCGATCACGGCGTCCACGTCGATCGAGGCGATCGCGCTGCCGGCCGCGCTCCGGCGGGCGCGGACCACCATGGGCTTGCCGTAGAGCGCCGGCGCGGAAGTGAGGCCCTGCACCGTCGCCTCGTACGCCCCGGTGAGCGGGGTCTTCCCCTCGATCGCGAAATCGATCTGGCCGAGCTGCATGAGGAAGCTGGGCCACTCCCGCTCCTTGGGGAACCGGACCGTCGTACCCGAGGCGCGGAGCCGATCGGGACCCGAGTTCTGCCGCGGCAGCAGCCCCGGTGGCATGTAGTGCCGCGCCAGCTCGGTCCAGTAGAGCGCCTGCTGAAAGCGGTCCACACTGACCTGCCCGAAAAAGGCGTTGCCGATCTCCGGCGCCGAGAAGGTGGGCAGCTGGAGCAGCGACTTGGCGAAGGCGTAATCCTTCCGCCGCGCCGCGTCGAGATTGCCGAGCCCGGCGCCGAGCAGGTCCACGCCCCCGCTCACCTGACGCTCCAGCCCCTTCAGCCGCTCCTTGGCCTGATCCAGACGCTTGAGAGTCGCCCGCGTGTCCTCGATGGCGCGGCGGGTCCCGTCCAGACCAAGTTGCCTCGGATTGGTGGCCGCGAGCCGCTCGGCGACGGCGCGTGCCGAATCCACCGTTCCCCGCACGTTGAGCTGCTGGAATCCCTGATCCAGCGCGCGGCGGGTCGAGTCGGTGCGAGCGACCAGGCCCTGAGCTGCCTGCACTGTTCCGAGTTGAGCCGGATTCAGCACGAGCTGCCGGACGGTGTCTATCGGCGTGAGCTTGAGCAGCGGTACGTCGAACTGCTGGGCCCACTGGCGCACCTGCCGGAGCGCCTGAGGGGCGAACCCATCGCCCTCGACCGGCCGGGCCGGGGTCTCCCGGGTAGTGCCGAAGCGCATGCCCCGGAGGGCGAAGCGCTCGACCACGAGTTTTTTCTCGGCCAGCGCCTCGGGGTTCAGCTTGAGCAGGATCTCGTCGGCCTCGACCAGATTCTTCGCCAGGTTGAACGGATCGGCGACCTGGAGTGCCCGCAAGTCCACCGACGCCTCGCCGGCGATGATGTCGAGCCCACCCACGTCTACCTGGGTGCCGAGCAGCTCGGTGCTCACCTCCTCGGTCGTATCCTTTGCGACCGGCTCGGCCAAGAGCCAGACCAGGAGCCCGACCACCAGAAGGAACAGCAGCAGCGGCCCGATCGCCTTCCAGCGGAAGATCTTTACGCGCATCGGATCACGGACGGAAGATCCGGTACCAATTGTAGACTTGGGAGGCCGTCAGGGCCTTGTAGAGCTTGGACTGCCGCACCCGCTCCCCGATGGTCGCTCGGTAGCGCGCCACTCCCCAGCGGGCGGCGAAGAAGATAGGGACCGTCAGCAGCAGCCAGCCGACCACACTGCCCAGCACGACACTGTTGTTGAAATTGGTGTAGGGGACCAGCGGGGTGTTGAACCAGTCGGTCCAGAGCGGGCGCAGCGAGGGAGCCTCGAGCAGTCGGAGGCCGATGGCGTGGAAGACGGGATCGAGCATGAACCCCACCGGCACGAACAGCGCCCACCCCAGCATCCCGCCCCCGAACGACACGTTCAGCAGCACGATGAGCGAGAAGACGATCAGGTTGTGCACGTTCATCAGGGGTGTCAGCCCCAGCACCGATCCCATCGCGATGCCCACCGCCACCTGCCCCGGCGTACCCTCGGAGTGCAGGGTCTTGATGATGGATTGAATGAGCTTGAGGAGGGCGAACATGGGGGGAATGTAAGGGGGGACCGGGGGACAGCGGGGCAGGCACAACAACTACCTCAGCCGGAGCGCAGCGAACGATCTGTCCCGCTGTCCCGCTGCCCCCCTTACATTCCCTCATGTCCCGCCCCCGCCGCGCGCCTCACGTGCACAAGTTCGGCGGTGCGTCGCTGGCCGATTCCGCCGCTGTCCGCCACGCGGTCGAGATCATCCGCCGCCATCGCCAGGAGCCTACCGTCGTGGTGGTTTCGGCCATGGCGGGCACCACGGATGCGCTACTCGGCGTGGCCCAGCAGGCCGGAAGCGGCGAAGCGCGCGCCGTGGCGCCGCTGATCGCGAGGCTCCGGTCCCGCCACTCCGAGGTGGCGCGCGCCCTGCTTCCCGCCGGGCGGCTCCGGGCCGAGGTGCTGGCCTACGTCGCCGGTGTGTTCGAGGAGCTGGAGGCCCTGGTCCAGGGGCTCCGCCTGTTGCGCGAGCTGACCCCCCGCACCACCGATTATCTGATCTCCCGCGGTGAGCGGCTCAGCGCGCGCCTGGTGACCGCGGCGCTCGAGGCCCAAGGTGGACGGGCCAAGTACGTCGACGCATCCGAGATCGTGCACACCGACTCGGCCTTCGGGCAGGCCGCGCCCGACTTCGCCCGCACCGACCGAGCGGTGCAGCGGGTGCTCGTGCCGCTGATCGCCCGCGGGGTGGTGCCGGTCGTCCCCGGATTCATTGGTGTCACACCGGACGGCGAGGTCACTACGCTGGGCCGCGGCGGCTCCGACCTCACCGCGACGCTGCTCGCGCGGAGCCTCGGTGCGGACCGGGTTTCCCTGTGGAAGGACGTCCCGGGACTGCTCACCGCGGATCCCCGGGTGGTGCCCGATGCCCGGGTGATTCCCCAGCTACACGCGCGCGAGGCGGCGGAGCTCGCCTATTACGGAGCCAAGGTGCTCCATCCGCGCGCGCTCATTCCGGTGACCGGCCGGCGGATCGCGGTCTACGTTCGTCCTTTCGCCGATGCGGAGGCGCCGGGGACCGAAGTCTCCGAGCGCGAATCGCGGGCGCGATTCCCGGTCAAGGCGCTCACCGCGGCGGGCGGGCAGGCGCTGGTCACCGTCACCGGCAACGGTATGCTCGGCGTTCCCGGGATCGCGGCGCGTACCTTTCACGCCCTGCACGGCCGGCAGATCTCGGTTTCGCTCATCTCCCAGGCCTCTTCGGAGCACTCGATCTGCTTCAGCGTTCCCGAGCGGCTGGCGGCGGATGCACGGGAGAGCTTGGAGCGCGAGTTCAGGGGAGAGATCGGGCGGGGGGAAATCGACGGCGTGGAAGTGAGCCCGGGGATGGCGACGGTGGCCGTCGTGGGGCTTGGCATGCACGGCACGCCGGGCATCGCGGCCGGGGTGTTCTCCGCCCTCTCGGCCGGCCGGATCAACGTGGTCGCCATCGCCCAGGGATCGTCAGAGCTCAACATATCGATCGTCGTGGCGGCGGCGGAGGCGGCCGAGGCGCAGCGGCGGATCCACGCCGCGTTCCAGCTCAACCGGATTGCCGGCGGCGCCGTCGTCCAACCCGAGCGAATGGAGATCGTCCTGCTCGGCTTCGGGCAGATCGGCCGAACCCTGGCGTCGCTGATCGGGCAGGTGCGCCGCCCCGCGCTGTCGCTCCGGGTGGCGGCGGTAATCGACCGCTCCGGCTACGTCTTCGATCCCCAGGGGATCGGCACCCGTCGCCTGGCGGCGCTCGCGGCGGAAAAGCGGCGCGGACGGCCGCTCGCCACAGCCGCGAGCGGACGCTCCGGCACCGCGGAGGAGGCGATCGCGCACATCGCGAGCTACGCGCTCACCCGCCCCGTGCTGGTGGATCTGACGGCGGACGACACGGCTCCCGCGCTGGAGGCGGCCCTGATCCACGGCATGGATCTGGTGCTCGCCAACAAGCGGCCGCTCGCCGGCAAGCGCGCCGCGAGCGAGTCGCTGTGGCAAACGGCGAGCGCGCGCGGCCGCCGGATCCTGCACGAAGCCACCGTCGGCGCCGGGCTGCCCATCATCGACACCTACCACAAGCTCACCGAGTCGGGCGACCGGGTCGAGCGAATCGAGGGCCTCCTCTCCGGAACCCTCGGCTACGTGCTGAGCGAGGTGTCCGCCGGGGTGACGTTCTCCGGCGCGGTGCGCGCCGCGATGAAACGCGGCTACACCGAGCCCGATCCGCGCGAGGATCTGTCGGGCGTGGACGTCGGCCGGAAGGCGCTGATCCTGGCGCGACTCCTGGGCTATCCGGGCGAGCTCCCGAGAAGTGCCGTGGAGTCCCTGGTCCCCAAATGGGCCCGAACCCTCTCCCGCGAAGCCTTCGTCGACCGGCTGGGCGAGCTGGACGGCGGCTGGCGGCGGCGAGCCGCCCGAGCGGCCGCCGCCGGGACGGTGCTGCGTTACGTCGCGACCGTCACCCGGACCAAGGTCTCGGTGGGGCTCCGCGCGGTCCCGTCTTCGAGTCCCATGGCCTCCATCACCGGGCCGGACAATCAGCTCGTCTTCACCACGGCGCGCTACAAGTCCAACCCGCTGGTCATCACCGGCCCGGGAGCGGGCGCGGAAGTGACGGCTGCCGGCGTGCTGAACGATATTCTCCGCCTGGCGGGCGTGTGAGCGGCGGCCGGCGGGTGGCGGCGTTCGCTCCCGCGAGCGTGGGGAACGTGGGCCCCGGTCTCGATATCCTCGGGCTCGCGGTGGAGGGTCCCGGAGACACTGTGATGGCGGAGTGGAGCGACACGCCGGGAATCACGGTGCTCGAACCCGGACACCCCGACCTGCCGCGCGAGGCCGAGCGGCACACGTCGGCACTCGCCGCGAGGGCGGTGATGGACCGGATCGGCTCGGCGGCGCTCCGCGGCAGAGGGATCGCTCTCTCGGTGACGAAGGGGCTGCCGCTCGCCGGCGGCCAGGGCGGAAGCGCCGCCTCCGCGGTCGCGGGCGCGGTGGCGGTGAACGCGCTGCTCGGCGCACCGCTCGACGACACATGCCTGATCGACGCCTGCCTGGCCGCCGAGGAGACCGTGGCGGGGCGCCACGCCGACAACATCGCGCCCTCGCTGCTCGGCGGGATCGTGCTGATCCGCTGCATGGAGCCGATCGATCTCGTGCGGCTGCCGGTGCCCGAAGAGCTGTACGTGACGCTGGTCCGGCCGGAGCAGCGGATGCGCACGGCCGACGCCCGCATGGTGCTGCCGAAGGAAGTCTCCCGCTCGGTGGCGCTGCACCAGGCGGCGCAGGTGGGGGCGATGGTGGCGGCACTCGCCCTGGAGGACTATGCCTTGCTGGGACGGGCCATAGACGATCGCATCGCGGAGCCGGCGCGAGCGGGACTCCTGCCCGGCTTCGTGGAAGCCAAGGCCGCCGCCCTCGCGGCCGGCGCGCTGGGGAGCTCGATCTCGGGAAGCGGTCCCACCGTGTTCGCGCTGGCGCGCGGGCGCGAGTCGGCCGATCGGGTCGGGGCCGCGATGCGGAAGGCTTACGCCATCCGGGGGCAGTCGGCCGAAGTGCTGGTCGGGCGGGTGGACCGCGTGGGGGCGCGGGTGGTCGAGGACACGGGGATGGGGCGATGAGCCGGCAGGTGTGCCTCGCCTGCGGACACGAGATGCCGGAGACCGATTCACATCCCCGCTGCCGGCGATGCGATGGCCTGCTCGAGATCCGGCACCCGCCTCCCGACGCCACGGCCGCGGAGCTGCGCCAACGATTCGACGAGCGGCTCGGCGGGACAGCGGGCGTGGCCGCATCGGGCGTCTGGCGGTTCCGCGAAATCGTCCTCCCGTCGGCATCCGAGGTGGTCTCCCACCCCGAGGGCAACACGCCGCTGCTGCAGCGCCAGGCGCTCGACCGCTGGACCGGCCTCACCGGTCTGCTGCTCAAGCACGAGGGCCACAACCCGACCGGCTCATTCAAGGACCGGGGAATGACCGTCGGCATCACCCAGGCCCGGCGGATCGGCGCCCCGGCGGTGGCCTGCGCCTCGACCGGAAACACTTCGGCCTCGCTCGCGGCGTACGCGTCGCAGGCGGAGATCCCGGCGCTGGTGCTGGTCCCGGCCGCGGGCGTGGCGCTGGGCAAGCTGGCGCAGGCGCTGGCGTACGGAGCGCGCACCCTCTTGGTCCGCGGCGACTTCGACGACTGCCTCCGCCTGGTGCAGGAGGCCAGCACCCGGCTCGGCGTCTACCTGCTCAACTCGATCAACCCGTTCCGCCTCGAGGGCCAGAAGACCATCGTGCTGGAAATGCTCCAGCAGCTCGCCTGGGATCCGCCCGACTGGATCGTGCTCCCCGCCGGAAACCTGGGCAACACGGCCGCCTTCGGAAAGGCGCTCCGGGAGGCGCGCGAATGGGGACTCATCGCGCGTGTCCCTCGTCTGGCCGCGGTGCAGGCCGCAGGCGCGGCACCCTTCGCGCGGAGCTACGACGAGGGATTCGCCCGGCGCCACACGGTAAAGGCGGAGACCGTGGCAACCGCCATCAGGATCGGCGACCCCGCCTCGTACGAGCGTGCGGTGCGCTCGATCCGCGAGACCGACGGCGTCGTGCTCGCGGTGGACGACTCGGACCTGCTCGAGGCAAAAGCGGCCATCGACGCGTGCGGCGTGGGCTGCGAGCCGGCCAGCGCCGCGAGCGTGGCAGGCGTCCGCGCCCTGGTACGGCGACGCATCATCAGGCCCGACGACCGGGTCGTTGCAGTGCTCACCGGACACCTGCTCAAGGATCCCGGCATCCTGCTGCACTACCACCGGGAGATGGACCCTCCGCCTCCGGGCGCCAACCGGCCGATCGAAATCGAACCGCGATTGCAGGACGTCGAGGCGGTGCTCAGGGATGTCTCCGAGCCTTGATCGAGAAAGGTCGAGTATCTAGAGGGAGGCCCACGTGGACGGGGCGCTACCCGGAGGACTGTGTGCTTGTCCGGAGGGAAGCGCCCCGTTCGCGTGGGCCGGCTTGACGCGGCGATCGTGGCGCGCGCACGCGGCGGAACGAGAGGGTCTGCCCCCTCCGGACAAGCACACAGTCCTCCGGTGGCAGACCCTCTCGCCCCGCCGCCGACCTTCGAGCACGTTCGAGGCGATGCGGGAGAGCATTGACTACTACTGCCGCGTGACTTTCCAGATCTTTCCGTTGCCATCCGCCGAGATGTACAGCGAACCGTCGGGGCCTACGGTGAGCCCGCTGGCGCGCAATTGCGACGGGGTGCGGCCGGTGGCGAATGTCTGCTGTTTGCCGGCGGGCTTGCCGTTCTCGAATGGGACGAACGAAACGCGGTAACCGGCCTGAGGCAACGGCGCGCGGTTCCAGGAGCCGTGGAAGGCGATGAAGAGTCCTCCCTGGTACGGGGAGCCGAAGGTCTCGCTCGGGTAGAACGCCAGCGCGAGCGGGGCCCAGTGGCCGGGGAAGGCTACCGCCGGGTCCTTCGCTCCGGCACAGCGGCCCACCTTGCGCCCGTCGCCGCCGTACTCCGGCGCGAGCACCTTCTTGCGGTACTCGTTCGAGTAGTAGCAGTAGGGCCAGCCGAAGTCGTCGCCCTCTTCCACCCGCACCAGCTCCTCGGCCGGCTCGTTCGCGTTCACTTCGTCGCTGAATCCCCAGTTGTCGCTGAGCTGGTCGCGGCCGTGCACCGCCGCGTGGAGCGCGCCGGTGCCGGGCTGGACCGCGAGCGCCAATGCGTTCCGGAGCCCGGTGGCGTGGCGGCGGCCGTCGGCGAAGCGCTGTCCCGGGCGATCGGCGGCGAAGCTCCAGATCCCGGCCCGGCGCTCCAGCTCCCGGCAGGGGTCCCGGCCGGGCGAGCCCGCTTCGCGGTCGCTCTCCTGACAACTGTTGCTGGCCGACCCGATGCTCACGAACATCACGTCTCCGGCGCCGAAAGCGAGGCTCTTGGCCTCGTGGCTTCCGCCATCGGGGAGGTCGGCGACGATGGTCTCGGCCTCGCCCTCGGGCGCGAGATCTCCCGGGTCGAGTCGCCAGCGGAGGATACGGTTGGGGAGTGCGAGGTAGACGTAGCCGTCTCGGATCTCGACGTCGTTCGCCCCGCCGGGGCCGAAGCCGGCGCGCTCCTCGGGCTTTCCGTCACCGTCGCGGTCCCGGAAGGCGATGGCCCCATCGTCGCCCTCGCTTACCGCGGCGTACAGCTCTCCCCCGGGCGCGACCGCGAGCTGACGCACCGGTCCCACGTCGTCCGCCACGACCGTAGCGCAGAATCCCGGAGGCAAGGTGAGCCCGCCGTTCCCCGGGGGACAGGGGGCGCGGGACGCCGCTGACGCCGGCAGGAGAAAGGCGGCGAGCGAGCGGAAGAGCAGGGTGCCGAGCGGCATGGACGCGGGCCGTAGAGTGAAATGAGAGGGGAAGCCGGAGTTCAGCGAGCTTCCGCAAGATAGCGCGCCGGGGGTCGCCGGAGCCCTCGTTACGGCCCTCACAGGGTCGTTTTCGAGGGGATTTCCGCCCGAATCGGCCGTTTTCCGAGGGAAAACCCAGATTTACCTATTTGCAACGGGGCCTCGACATTGTACTGTTTGACACGGTAGTCCCGCTGATTCTGAGGCACGCACGGGTTCTCACATCGATTTGGGAGACACGCGATGGCCACCAAGAAGAAGACTGCCGCGAAAAAGTCCGCCAAGAAGACTGCCCGCCGCCCCGCCGCCCGGAAGAAGACGGCCAAGAAGGCCGCCAAGAAGTCTTCCGCCAAGAAGCGCACGCCGAGCGCCGCGTTCATGAAGCCGATGCAGCCGAGCACCCAGCTCGCGGCCGTGGTCGGATCCAACGCGATACCCCGCACCGAAGTCACCAAGAAGCTGTGGGCCTACATCAAGCGGAACGACTTGCAGGATTCCAAGAACCGCCGCGCCATCAACGCCGACGACAAGCTGCGCCCGGTATTCGGTGGCAAGAGTCAGGTCTCCATGTTCG
>JACCSE010000135.1 GCA_013813145.1 Gemmatimonadales bacterium | reverse complement strand
CCCCCTTACATTGCGGGCGTTCCATCCTTGTGAGTTCAGCCAACTTCCAGCGGGAGCATTCATGCCGAGACGCGGCGCATGAGCGGGCAGGTACTGGTTACGGGCGGTGCCGGGTTCATCGGGTCTCATATTTCCGAAGCGTACCTCGCGAACGGCTGGGAAGTCGTCGTGCTGGACGATCTCTCGCGGGGGCACGAGAAGAACGTCCCGGCTGGTGCCCGCATGGTGCGGGCGGACATCCGTTCGCCGGAGGCGCGGGAGCTGCTCGCCACCGGCAAGTTCGACGTACTCAATCATCACGCCGCGCAAATCGACGTCCGGGTGTCGGTGGACAACCCGGCGCTCGATGCCGACATCAACCTCGTCGGGTTCGTGAACCTGCTGGACGGCGCGGGAGCGGGCGGCGTGCGCCGGGTGATCTTCGCGAGCAGCGGCGGCGTCATCTACGGCGATCCGGAGGTGGTGCCCACCCCGGAGACCTCGCCTAAGGGACCGATCTCACCCTACGGCGTGAGCAAGCTGTCCGGCGAGTACTACCTGCGCGCGCTCGGTGCGCTTCGCGGCTTCGAAGGCATCGCCATGCGGTACGCCAACGTCTTCGGGCCCCGGCAGGATCCCAAGTCGGAGGCGGGGGTGGTCTCGATCTTCGTGTCGCGGCTGCTCGCGGGGCAGAAACTGACCGTCTTCGGCGACGGCCGGCAAACCCGGGACTACGTCTTCGTGAAGGACGTGGCCCGTGCCAACGTGCTCGCCAGCACCGTCGCGGTCCCGCCCGGCGGCGAGCTGGATGCCCCCGCCTTCAACATCGCGACCTCGGTGCAGCGAAACGTTCTCGAGCTGGCGGACACGGTGGGCAAGGTGATGGGGAAAAAGGTGGAGACCGAGTTCGCGCCGCCCCGGGCCGGGGAGCTGCTCCGGAGCTCGCTCGACATCGGCAAGGCCAAGCGCGTCCTGGGGTGGAGTCCGTCGCACGCGTTCGACGACGGGCTCCGCGAGCTAGTGGCGTGGTTCAAGGAGGAGGCCCGATGATCCTGCAGGCGGGGGGTGCCGTCCCGAGCACCCCGATGGAACTGGTGCTGACCGCCAGCCTCGAGACCAAGATCGTCCTGGCCGTCTGCGTCCTCTTCTCGCTGGTCTCCTGGTTCATTCTCATCCTCAAGTGGTGGCAGTTCCGCCGCCTCAACCGGCAGGCGGACAAGTTCTTTGCCGAGATGGAGCGGACCACCCGCCTGCAGGAGGCCTACCATGCGGTGATGAAGCAGCCTCCGTCGCCCTACAACCGCCTGTTCCGCGAGGCCATCACCTTCTATTCCGAGCTCCGTCCCGGCGCCCTGCGCGAGGAGCGCGGCGCCGATCGCAGCTCGCTGAGCATGACCCAGCTCGAGGCGCTCAAGATGGTGCTGGGCAAAGAAGTCGCCGCGGAACGCGATCTGCTGGGCCACTACATCCCGTGGCTCGCCACGATCGGGTCGGTGAGCCCGCTCCTCGGTCTGCTCGGCACCACGATCGGCATCATCAACGCCTTCACCGGCATCGCCACCAAGGGGTCGGGCAACCTCGCCGCGGTGGCGCCGGGCGTGGCCGAGGCGCTGGTCGCCACCTTCGCGGGACTCGCGGCCGCCATCCCGGCGGTGATCGCCTACAATCTGTTCGTGAACCGGGTGCGGCTCTTCGCCGGCGAGCTCGAGGGGTTCGCCAACGAGCTGATCGGCACCATGGCGCGGGAAGGGCTGGTCTAGAATGGCCGGAGGCAGCCTCGGCGGCGGTCTCGGGAGCCAGCGCGGCGAGTTGCCGCTCATGGCCGACGTCAACGTCACCTCGCTGGTGGACGTGATGCTGGTGCTGCTCATCGTCTTCATGATCACGGCACCAATGATGCAGGGCGGGGTGGACGTCGAGCTTCCCCGGGCGGAGGCGCGGCCCCTGTCCCCGAAGGAGGGGATGGTGGTGACGGTAAACCGCGATGGACGCATCTTCGTCGACCAGACGCCGGTCAGCTACAACGACTTTCGAGTGACCTTCCGCTCTCTCGTGGCGACACGGAAGCCTTCGGGCGTGTACCTCCAGGCGGACAACCGGGTCCCATACGGCCAGGTGGTCCGGGTCCTCGCGATCATCCGGGGGGCGGGAGTGCAGAACGTCGGTCTGGTGGCGCAGGAGGAAGAGGCGTCGTGAACTTGACGTTCCGCGAGCGCCGGAGCCCGCCCGGAAAGGCGGCGGGGGCGATCGGGACGATACTGGTGCACGCCGCGGCCGCGGGATTCCTGTTCAGCCAGGTCACGGCCGCCGCGCCGGGCCCGCCGGTCTATGCGGTGGAGCTGATCGCGGCACCTGCGCCGGCGCCCAAGCGGCGGGTCGCCCGGGAAGCCGTGCCGACGCCACCGCCGGTCGAGAAGCCGGCGCCGGTCGAGCCCAAGCCCACGCCGGCGCCGGAGAAGCAGCCGGCCCCGGAACCGGAGCCGCCTCCGCCGGACGAGGAGTCTCGAGAGCCGCCTCCCCCCACCCAGGCACCGGTCGAGCCGCTCCCCGGCGAGACCCCCAGCACCGGCACCGACGTCGCCACGGTCAAGGTCCCGGGGCTGGAGTTCCCCTATCCCGAGTACCTCCGAAACATCGTGTCCCAGATCTACCAGCGTTGGGACCGTGAGGAGGCCCGGGAAAACAGCTTCGCGGAGATCAGCTTCATGATCCGTCGCGACGGCTCGGTGCACGACATCCGCTTCGTCACCCGGTCGGGCAGCTTCGGTTTCGACCTCGGGGCGCAGGGCGCCGTCGAGGCCGCCGGCAACTCGGGCGCGTTCGGTCCTCTTCCAGACGGCTGGGACGCCGACGTCCTGCCCGTGAGCTTCTACTTCAAGCCGGTCACTCGATGAGACGACTTCTCACCCTGCTGTTCTGCCTCGCCGCCGCTCCCCTCGCCGCTCAGGATACCACCGAGTTCCGCGAGGGCGTCCGGCTCGGCGTGGAGTACCAGCCGGGCGTGCGTCCCGGCCTCATCGTTCTCCCGGGCCCTGGACTCGACTCGCTCCGGGCCATCGTGCGCCGCGATCTGGACTACACCGACCGGTTCGAGATGATCACCGTGGCCGACGCGCCGGGGAGCACCAGCGGCAGCAGCGCGGGCGACGGGGGGCTGAACTACGGCATCTACAAGGCGCTGGGCGCGCAGATGGCGGTGGAGTTGGGTGAGGCGGCCGGGGGCGTCGCCGTGCGGTTGCACGATCTTAACCTCTCGCGGGTCCGGAACCAGCAGGTCGTGCCGCTTCCCGCGCCGGCCGAGACCGGCTACCGGATGGAGGCGCACCGCCTGGCCGACGAAATCACCCGCTGGGCGAGCGGGACGGTCGGTTCGGCTGCCACCCGTTTTCTGTTCGTGGCCGACGGCAGGATATACCGGATCGACAGCGACGGCGCCGACATTACGCCGCTCACGGCGGCCGGCGGGACGGCGCTATCGCCGGTCTGGTCGCCGGACGGGCAGCGGTTCGCCTACACCCGGCTGGAGTCGGGGCGAGGTGCCGTCGTGGTCCACTCGCTCGCCACCGGTACCAACCAGACGGCTCCCGGCACCCAGACGGCGCTCAACATCACGCCAGCCTTCGGGCCCGACGGCCGCACCCTCGCCTTCGCTCACTCCGACGAGAGCGGCACCGACATCTTCACCTCGAATGTGGCGGAGAACTGCTGCGCGCAACGCTTGACCGTGGGACGCTACGCTGACAACTTGTCACCAACATTTTCTCCAGATGGGCGACGCATCGCGTTCGTGTCCACGCGGGCGGGACCGCCTCAGATCT
>JACCSE010000106.1 GCA_013813145.1 Gemmatimonadales bacterium | reverse complement strand
CGTCAGCGGAGTGGAGTCGGGAAGGACCGATACGGTCGCGTTCCCCGGGAGGAGCCGGAGCCGCGGGTCGAGCGGCTGGGCCAGCTCGATTGCAGCCGACAGGCTGTCGCCGACGGTCACGCCGGCCGCGCGCGGAGCCGTGGTATCGTGCACGAAAGTCCAGATCTCGCCCGCCGCCGTCTTGCCCGGCGCGATCCGCACGCTGTCGAACGCCTCGCGGCCGTCGGCGCGCAGGTTCCGGTTCTCGTCCAGGACGCCCGAGACGATGTACTCCCCCGCGGCCAGCGGTCCCAGCGAGAAGCTGCCGGAGGAGTCGGCCAGGACGCGGTACCGGAGACTGTCGGGCAGGAGGAGCGCCTCCACCAGGGCGGCGGCCGCCGGGCGGCCCGAGGACCAGTCCACCACCTGTCCGGTGAGCGTGGTGTTCGGCAGCGGGCCGCCGGTGGTAAAGGTGAGGACGGTGCCCTCGTCGCTTCGGTTGTTGCGGAGATCGGTGACGCCCGGCAGCAGCTGGGCCCGGTACACCCGATTGGGCTGCCATCCCTCCTCGGGCTCGACGGTGATCCGGCTCCGGCGCCAGTCGACCTTCGGATCCTCGCGGGTCGGCGACAGGATGACGAGCCGGGCGAGCTCACTTCTCCGGCCCTGTCCCCCACCGCCACCCTCGGAGACGACCTCGTCGAAGATGAACTCCACCGGCCCCTCGAGACCGTCGTAACTCGCCAGCGACTCCGGAACCGTGGCGATGAGCTGAGGCGGGCTCGCGTCCGGGGGGCCACCGGGGGGTGGTTCCATGCGGGCGCATGAGAGGATCAGGAGGGACAGCGGGGCAGCGAATGTTATCCTGAGGGGGCGCATGCGACCGAAGGAGCCAATTCGACGCTTCGGCTCCTTCGCTTCGCTCAGGATGACGTTTGGCGAAGCCCCGTGCCGCACTCTAACGCGCATCTGCCCCGCTGCCCCCCGGCCCCGCTGCCCCGCAGCCCAACAGCTCCCGTTTTCTCTCCAGCACCTCGCGCTGCTCCCTCCACGCCGCCAGCTTCTGCCGCTCGCGTTCCACGACCTCGGCGGGGGCGCGGGAGACGAACTGCTCGTTGCCGAGCTTTTTCTCCTGCGCGTCCACCATCTTGAGCAGCCGGTCCACTTCGCCGCCGAGGCGGCCGCACTCCCGGCCCAGGTCGATCGTGTCTCCCAGGGGCACGAAGACGGCCGTGCCGTCGGAGAGTACGGCATGGCCGCCGACGCGCTCGGCCGGCTCGCCGAGCACCAGCTCGGAGACCTTCGCCAGGCGGGTGATCGTGGCGCGCTCGCGGTCGACCGTCTCCGGCAGAGTGCCGTTCCCGGTGACGACGGCGCGCACCACCTGACCGGGCTGCACCCCGTATTCCGCCCGGATCGTCCGGATGGCGCCGACGATCTCCTGCAGCAGCCCGAACTCCCGAAGCGCGTCGGGATCTTCCGCTCTCGGATCCGGTCCGGGCCAGGGCGCCACCGATATCGACGCTTCCGCCGAGCGCCCCGGCAGGCGCCGCCAGAGCGTCTCGGTGACGAAGGGCATCACCGGGTGCAGCAGGCGCAGCGCCACGTCGAAGGTCTGTGCCGCCACCGCCCGAGCCACGTCGCCGCCGGGCACATCGCCGTACAGCCGGGGCTTGATCTGTTCGATGTACCAGTCGGCCAGGTCGCTCCAGATGAAGCGATACACCGCGGCGGCCGCGTCGTTGAGCCGGAAACGCTCGTAGGCCTCGGTCGCCTCGCGCACGGTCCAGTCGCAGCGGGCGATGATCCACCGGTCGGCGAGCGTGAGCTCCTCCCGCCGCACTACCGTCGCCGCCGCGCCCGCGAGCGGGCGGGGCGGGCCCTCCAGATTGGAAAGGATGAACCGGCCCGCGTTCCACAGCTTGTTCGCGAAGTTGCGACCCGGTGCGAACGAGGTCTCGAGGTCGTCGGGATCGAGGATGACGTCGGTGCCGACCGACATTCCCGATACCAGCGAATAGCGGAGGGCATCGGCTCCGTAGCGCTCGACCACCTCGAGCGGGTCGATCCCGTTGCCGAGCGACTTGGACATCTTGCGATGCTGGGTGTCGCGGACAGTGCCGTGCAGGTAGATCCGGGTGTACGGAACCTGGTCCATGAAGTGGAGCCCCGACATGATCATCCGGGCCACCCAGAAGAAGAGGATTTCGGGCGCGGAGACCAGGGTGTGCC
>JACCSE010000090.1 GCA_013813145.1 Gemmatimonadales bacterium | reverse complement strand
TCACGCTGGCCCGCGTGGGCGTGGGGGGGGCGGCCGCGACCGGCGCGGTGCTCCAGGGTACACTGATGTTCGCCACCCTGGCGCTCCTGGCGGAGCTGTTGGCCGCGCACCTCCTGCTGGAGCGGGTGTTCCGCCCGACAGAGCTGGCCGAGACCATCGCCGGGCGGGTGGCGCAGGGTGATCTCAGCCTCCCCGAGTGGGAAGGTGCCCGCGAGATGGCGGGCGACGGCCTGACCCGATCGATCAGCGCGATGTTGGAGCGGCTGCGCGATCTGGTGGGCACGATCCGGCAGCACGCGCACGAGGCGGCGGCGATGGCGCAGCAGATCGCCGCATCCACCGAAGAAATGACCGCGTCCACCCAGGAAGTCGCGAGCACCACCGGCGATCTGACCGAGCGGGCCAACCAGCAGGCCCTGGTGGTACGGGCGGCGGCGGAAGATGCCGGGAAGATCCTGGAGATCGCGCAGCAGCTTGCCGGCGGCGCGTCGCAGGCCGCGGAGCGGAACGCGGCGCTCGCCCGGCTCGCCCGGAGCCATAGAGAGCGGCTGGACACCAGCACCGCGGAGCTGGGCCGGCTGGCGGAAGAGGTGGAGGAGGCGGCGCGAGAGGCGGATGCGCTCGCCGCCGCGTCGGAGGAGATCGAGAAGTTCGTCACCGGGACCAAGGCGATCGCCAAGCGGACCCACATGCTGGCGCTCAACGCCTCGATCGAAGCGGCGCGCGCCGGGGAAGAGGGCAAAGGGTTCAGCGTGGTCGCGGAGGAAGTCAGGAAGCTCGCGGCGCAGGCGGCGCAGGCGGCCACCTCCACCAGCGAGACGGTGCAGACGGTGCTTACCCGGGTGGGCACCGCGCGCGAGCGCCTCATCCGGCTGGGGCGCGGCGGAATGGCGGCCCGGGACGCGGCGCACGCGGCTGCCGAGGGACTCATGAACGTCGCGGCCGACGCCGAAGCGAACGACGAGTGGACCCGGCGGATCTCGGCATCGGCGGGGGAGGTGCGCGGGCTCATCGAGGGCATCGCGGGGCGGATGCGCGAGGTCTCGGCGGGGACGGAGGACTACGCGGCGGCCGCGGAGGAGATCGCGGCCGCCTCCGAGGAGCTCAACGCATCCACCGAGGAGATCTCCTCCTCGGCGGGGCACCTGGCGGACGCGGCGGAGCGGCTGCTGGTGGCGACCGGCCGCTTCAGCCTGGGGGCGGACCCGCGTGCGCCGGCCACGCCAGCCGGCGGCACGGGCGTCAGGACGCCAGTCGCGACGAGCTCTGTGCAGCCCGCTTAACCGAGATCTTGCAGGCCGGGGCGCCGCGATGCATGCAGGCGCTTTCCACGATAGTGACACTCTCCTCGAAATGCCGGGCGACCCCGCGGACGATTCCCCGGGCCACGGCGCACATCTTCCTCGCCGAGTTGTAGCGCAGGTGTACCTCGGAAGGGCCGACCCGGCGGCACTGGAGTTGAGGCGGAGCGGCTCCCGCATTGCGCAGCCGTACTACGCTGTGGATGGTTCCCTCCGTGTGCTCCAGCAACTCGAGCGTGCGCCACTCGGGTTTGAGCAGCGGCCGGTACATGTCCAGCAGGTCGGGCACGATGAACTCGCCAAAGTCCTCTAGCACCGCGGGGACCGTCGTCTTGGTCATCGCCGAGGCGGCGGTCACCAGAGCCACGATGTCGGTGTCAGGGTACTGCTGCGAGACCAGATAGGCTTTGTTGCCGATCCCGGCCTGCTTGAGCAGGTCCAGCCACACGGGCCGGCCGTGCCGGGCGATGACGTACTTCTGAAGCTCGACGTGAACGATGCCATGCATTGAGGAAGCCCCCGGAACCGTACAGGGAAGACGCCTGGCACCCTGCGGCGGCTGAGGTGAGTTGCCGGTGGGTTAACGAAGGATTTGAACAGGGGGAACGGCGGTGAGGTGATGAAGCAATCTGCGCGCCAACGCCGCTTTATCCACCCGACCCCCCTTCCTAGCCCTTCCTGCCGCGATAAGTTCTTCCGCCATGATCCAGCTACTGCTGAACGCCGAGCTGTACGACCCCGAGCCGCGGGGCCGCACCCACCTGCTGGTGGCCGGCGAGACGATCGTCTGGACCGGCTGCGACGCCCCCGCCCTCCCACGAGGACTGAACGCGCGAGAGCACGATTTCGGCGGACGGCGGGTCATCCCCGGGCTGATCGACGGCCACGTCCATCTGACCGGCGGCGGCGGCGAGGCGGGACCTCATACCAGGGTGCCTGCGGTAGGGCTCAGCCGGCTCACCGCCGGCGGAGTCACCACGGCCGTCGGCGTCCTCGGCACCGACGATCTGGTGCGCTCGCCGGCCGAGCTGGTGACGGTGGCGCGAGGACTGATTCAGGAAGGCCTCAGCGCCTGGTGCCACACCGGTGGGTACCACGTGCCCCCAGCCACCGTGACCGGCAGCGTGCGCGGCGATCTGGTGCTGGTGGATCTGATCCTCGGCGTGGGCGAGCTGGCGATCAGCGATCACCGCTCGAGCCAGCCGACCCTGGACGAGCTGTTGCGGGTGGCCGGGGACGCGCACGTCGGCGGGCTCATGGCCGGCAAGGCGGGGATCGTGCACCTTCACGTGGGCGACGGGCCCCGCGGCTTGGGGCTGGTGCGGGAGGCGCTGGACCGGAGCGAGATCCCCGCGGCCGTCTTCAATCCCACTCACGTCAACCGGCGAAAGCGGCTGTTCGAGGAGGCACTCGCGCTCGCCGAGCGCGGCTGCACCATCGACATCACCGCCTTTCCGGTGACGCAGGGCGAAGACGCCTGGAGCGCCGCGACGGCGCTCATCCGCTACCTGGACGCGGGGCTCCCGCCCGAGCGGGTGACGGTCAGCTCGGACGGGGGAGGATGCCTGCCGGTGTTCGATTCCGACGGCCGGGTGGTGGAGATGGACGTCGGCCGGCCGGCCGCGTGCGCGGACACGCTCCGCGAGCTGCTCGCCGCCGGACAGCCGCTGGAGCGAGTGCTGCCGGCGTTTACCCGCAACGCCGCCCGATTGCTGCAGTTGCCGCGGAAGGGCAGGCTTGCGGTGGGCGCGGACGCGGACCTGTTGGTGCTGGACGACGCCGGCGGCGTGACGGATGTGATGGCGCGGGGACGGTGGCACGTGCGGGGTGGTCGGACGGTGATACGGGGGACGTTTGAGGGGTAGGTGTTGGCTATCGGCTATCAGCTATCGGCTATCGGCTATCGGCTATCGGCTATCGGCTATCGGCTATCGGCTATCAGCTATCGGTCCCCGCGAGCGGAGGCTCGGTGGTGCAGGACCGATAGCCGATAGCCAACAGCTGATAGCCAACACCCGACCCGTGTATTTTCCCCACGCTTAACTGTCAGCGGAGGAAGCGGGTGGAGCAGACGCGCGGGTTCATCGTGCCGGTCGGCGGCGCGGAAGAGAAGATCGGGGACGTCGTCATCCTGCGCCGCTTCGCCACCCTCTGCGGCGGCGGCGGCCGGGGGTGCCGGATCGCCATCATTCCCACCGCCTCGGAAGTGAGCGATACGGGGCACCGCTACGAAGAGCTGTTCCACAACCTCGGTGTAAAGGAAGCGCAGTCGCTGCCGATCGCCAGCCGGAGCGATTGCCAGCGGCGGGAGTGGCTGGACGTGCTGGACAAAGTGGACGGGGTCTTTCTCACCGGCGGCAACCAGCTCCGGCTCAGCACCATGATCGGCGGCACCGAGGTCGCCAAGGCACTGCGCCGGCGGAACGCTGAGGGGATGCACGTCGCGGGCACCTCTGCGGGCGCGGCGTTCCTCTGCGAGCACATGATCGCCTTCGGCCGGGAGGGGGCGTCGCCCCGGGCCAAGATCGTAACGATGGCGCCGGGTCTCGGCCTCACCAACAAGGTGATCATCGACCAGCACTTCCGGCAACGCGACCGGCTGGGCCGGCTGCTCACGGCGCTGGCGTACAACCCCTTCGCGATCGGCATCGGACTGGACGAGAACACCTCCGCGTTCATCGCGCCGGACGACACCTTCGAGGTGGTGGGCGGCGGCGCGCTTACGATCGTGGATCCGTCGGAGCTGGAGTTCTCCTCGATGGCACACGTCCGGAAGAACGATCCGGTCTGCCTGATCGGGCTTCGGCTCCACGTGCTGGACCACGGCTCGACGTTCAACATCCGCACCCGGAAAGCGGCGGCGGGGGCTGCCGGATCGCCATCATTCCCACCGCGTCGGAAGTGAGCGATACGGGGCACCGCTACGAAGAGCTGTTCCACAACCTCGGTGTAAAGGAAGCGCAGTCGCTGCCGATCGCCAGCCGGAGCGATTGCCAGCG
>JACCSE010000045.1 GCA_013813145.1 Gemmatimonadales bacterium | reverse complement strand
GCTCCGCCGGGTCGGCCGCCATCGCCCGCACGACCACCCCATCGAGCGGCGGCGGCACGTCGGGACCCGCGCGGCTGGGTCGAGGCCGCGGCGCCGTCATCGCCTTGGCGATGATCGACTGGGCGGTGTCGCCGGTGAACGGCGGGGCGCCCGCCAGCATCTCGTAGAGGACACAGCCGAGGCTATACTGGTCCGCGCGCGCGTCCACGACGTCGCGCCCCGTCGCCTGCTCCGGACTCATGTAGTGCGGCGTTCCGATCGCGAATCCGACGCCCGTGAGCTTCGTGGCCCCGACCGCCGACGCCTCGGCGGCCACACCGCTCTCGATCGCCTTGGCCACGCCGAAATCCGCCACCACCGCGTGGCCGCCGCTCAGCAGAATGTTCTCGGGCTTGATGTCGCGATGCACCACGCCCTGCGAGTGAGCGTAGGCCAGAGCCTCGGCGATCTCGCTCGCCAGCGCCACCGCGTCCTCCGGCGAGAGCCGCCCCTCCCGTTGGAGCCGGTGCCGCAGCGACTCGCCCTCGACGAACGGCATGACGAAGTAGGGCATCGCTCCGCCGTCGCCACCTTCGACCAGCCCGGAATCGAAAACCGGGAGGATGTGCGGATGCTGCAGCCGGGCGGCGAGCTCGATCTCGCGGAGGAACCGCTCGAGACCGAGGGGACCGCCCAGTTCGGGACGGACGACCTTCAGGGCGACTCGGCGGCGATGCCGGAGGTCCTGCGCCAAGTAGACCGTCGCCATTCCGCCGGCGCCGACTTCCCGCTCGAGGACATACCGCTCGCCGAGCGCCGCGCGGAGGCGCTGGAAGGTATCGCTCATGAAGGCCGGCAATCTACCGGGTGGGACGGGTCTCGAAGAAGCCCTGCTCCGCGCTTATCCGCGGTCTTCCGTGGTCGCAGGCTGTTCCGACCGCCGTGCCCCATCACCTCTCCAGATAAGTCTCGAAGAACCCCTCACCCTCGTCCGCCAGCGCGTTGCCGGCCACGTTGCCACGCAGCTCGAAGCTGCCCCGCATCTGAAGGAAGATCCGCCGGAACGAGGCCGCGGTCATGTCGGTGGCGAAGGCGTGGCTGACTTCTACGGCGAGCCGGACGGTATCGGCGTCGCGGGTGCCGATGAGGGTGAAGCGGGACGGGGCCGAGACGCCCGGGGCGCCGAGCGCCGGCCGGTGGCCCTGATAGTCGATACGGCCGAAGCGGAGCACCTGCCGCACGCCGAGCGAGTCGACCAAGGTGAGGAAGAAGGGAGAGGTAGTGGCATCGGGGCCGTAGACGCCTCCGTAGAGCAGGCTCATCCGCTCGCCGCGAGCTGCGCCCCATTCCCAGGTCACGTCGCGCCAGACGCCCCAGTTGTGATCGTGGTAGGCCGGCACCTGGTCCACCCTCCGGCAGCGCCCGCCGGAACAGATTCGGCCCGCGGCGCTTGCGGCGAGCGCAGGAACGACGTAGCCGGAGAGGAACTCACTTTCACGCAGCTCGACCGGGGGAAAGTAGCGATTGGGCAATGGCCGCACCGACAGGTCGAGGTTGACGGAGCCGGCAGGGCCACGGGCGCGGACCCGGAGGTCGTACACCCCATCGCGCTGGTGCACGAAGCTTTCGCCGATCGAAACGTCCGCCCGCATGGTGTCGAAGCTGACCTGCTCGGGAGTCGCGTCGGCGGTGTACTGGTCGTACCGGCCGTCGGGCCGGCGGTGGGTGACCAGCATCCGGCCTCCCCAACGCCCGCCTGGGACCTCGCCTCCGATGAGGAAGCTCAGGTACCACCACTCGTCGGGGCCGGTGACCAGGTTGAAGTAGTGCCACTCGCCCCAGGCGGAGTCGGGCCGGAGGGGGAGATGAAAGCGGTCGAGCTGATCGTAGAGCTGCTGCGCAGTGGGGGCGACGTAGGCGGAGTCGGCCGGGCTGTCGGTCCAGCGGCCCTGGCGTACGTCGAGTCCGGCACCGAGCGCGGCGGCTCGACTGGGAATCTCCCCGCCGGCTCGAGCGGCGGTGGGAGTGCAGGCGCCGCGCAGGGGGCAGAGGTAGAGCAGCTTGCCCTCGATCGCCGGCGCTACCGTCCGCACCAAGCGGTCGTGGCGGGGACCGCCGAGGACCTGCCGGGTGAGAAAGCGGGCGCGCTCGATGGTGAAGAACATCCCGCTCAAGCCTCCGGTGCGCATCGCCTCGACATCTATCCCCTGCGGCAGAACCGTCACCTCCCCTCCGCCCACCAGCGAGACATCGCGCGACTGGCTCAGCATCGCTTCGCCGACCGAGAGGAGGACGACCATCACTCCCACACCGAGCGCGAAGCCGAGCAGCAGGAAGAGGGAGCGGATCTTTCGGACCCAGAGGTGGCGGAAGGCGAGAGCGGTGATCACCGGGGGGCAGCGGGACGGCGGGGCGGCGGGGCAGTGCTGGAGGCGCGGGCATCGTCAACTACACGGCCGTCGAGCATATGAACGACGCGGCCGGCCTCGGCCGCGAGCTGGTCGTCGTGGGTGACGACCACGAGGGTGGTGCCGTCGGCATTCAAGCGGCGAAAGAGGTCCAGGATCTCGCGGCCGGTCGCGGCGTCGAGCTCGCCGGTGGGCTCGTCGGCGAGGAGCAGGGCGGGACGGTTAGCCAGCGCGCGGGCGATCGCCACCCGCTGCATCTCGCCGCCGGAGAGCTGGGTGGCGCGGTGGTCCGCCCGGTGGCCCAACCCAACGTAGGCCAGGAGTTCCCGGGCGCGGGCACGGCGTTCGCCGGGCGAGACGCCGGCCTCGGACATCGGCAACTCGACGTTCTCCCTCGCGGTGAGTACCGGCAGCAGGTGGAAGCGCTGGAAGATGAAGCCGAGCCGGGTGAGCCGGAGGCGAGTGAGATCGCGATCCGAGAGGCCGGCCAGCCGGGTGCCCATCACCTCGACGCTGCCGGCAGTGGGCGTGTCAATACCGCCGATGAGCTGGAGCAGGGTGGACTTGCCGCTGCCGGATGGGCCGACGATGGCGACGTACTCGCCGGAATCGATGGCGATGGAAGCTCCCCGCAATGCGTGCACGGTTTCCCCGTTCATCGGGTAGTCCTTCCGCAGCTCTCGGGCGACGAGGACTGGTCCGTGA
>JACCSE010000020.1 GCA_013813145.1 Gemmatimonadales bacterium | reverse complement strand
GTAGGGAAGGCAATCGCCCAGGATGTTGATGCCGGCGGTGTGGTTGTAGCCGTGCATGTGCTCGTGGAGCGCCTCGCCCCACAACCCTCGCCCGCGCGCGAGCTGCGAGACGTAGGTCACCGGCATTACCCCGATGCTCTGTAGCAGATAACCGCCGGCGAAGTCGGCGCCCGGCGGCCGGTGGGTGTCCTCCGAGATCAATCCGCCCGGGATGCCCTTGTACGGCCGTACGTCCTCCTCGAACTGCCCCCAGAGCTGGACGCCGGTATGCGCCATGAAGTTGCGCCCGACCTGCCCGCTTCCATTTGCGAGGCCGTTCAGAAGGAGCAGGCGCGGGGTCTCGATGGCACCGGCGCAGAGGAACACGGCGCGGCAGGCCTGCCGGTGCTCGCGCCCGTCATCCAGATAGACCACCCCAACGACCCGATTCCGGCGGTCGATTTCCAGGCGAGTCACGAAGCTCTCCGTTCGCAGCTCGGCGCCGGCGCTGAGGGCGAGCGGCACGAAGGTGACGTCGGCGCTTCCTTTGGCTCCGATGCTGCACCCGGCCTGGCAGAACCCACGGTTAGTACAGGCCGGACGCCAGCCGATGCCTTCCTGGAAGTACGGAGCCGAGAGCGCGGCGTTGGCGGCCGGGGAGGTTCGGATGCCAAGGGCGTCACAGCCCCGGCGCATGAGCTGCGCGGCACCATTGAGCGGAAGCGGGGGGAGCGGGTAGGGAGCGCGTGGAGGCCCCCAGGGGTAGGGAGTTGGGCCGGACACGCCGAGGAGGCGCTCCACCTCGTCATAGTACGGCTCGAGCTCGCGGTGCTCGATGGGCCAATCCGCTCCAAGGCCGAACTCGGTGTACAGGCGCAAATCGTCCGGCTGGGCCCGGGGGACGTAGGCGGTGTAGTGCAGGGTCGAGCCGCCCACCCCAAGGCCCGAATTGTTGTTGCCGAAGGCGAGGGGGTCGGCGCCGGCGCTCAGCCGCTCGTCGGTCCAGAACAGCTTCGCCTGGGCGAGCTCGTCGGTGGCGAAGTCACGCCCGGGGGCCCAGTGACGACCCGCCTCGAGGGCGACGACACTGAGGCCCGCCGCGGCCAGACGCGCCATCACGGGCGCACCGCCCGCTCCGGTGCCGACCACGATGGCGTCCACCGGCTTGTTGAGCGAGTAGCGTCGCATCTCCCCTGCCGCGGGTTCACCCACCCGCAGGGTCCGCCAGCCGCGGCTCGCGCGGCTCCAGCCGGCCCAGCCCGATCGCCCGCCAGCCGGGAGCATCCGCCATTCCCACGTAGCCGATCTCCTCCTGGGCCAGCGGGTGGCCGTAGTAGAACTCGACGCACTCGGCGAGCAACTCCTCGAAAAAGCGGGGCGCTGGGATCCGCTCCCAGGCTTCGCCTTCAGCCTTGCCCCGCTGGACCGCGAGCAGCACCTCGTCCTGGCGGAGCGCTCCCATCTCGTGAAAGGCGCCGCCATACCTCTCCCGCGCTGTCTCATCCAACCCCGCCAGCCCGGTTTCATAGGCCTCAGCGTCAGGCGGCATCGAGTCATACCGCCACCCATTTCCGGTGGCGGCGGCGAGACGCTCGTCGATGCAGCCGGCCACATCGATCGGATCCTTCCGGCCCGGCTGGGGCACCAGGCGGGCGCAAGCCGCGCGAAGCGTGGTGAGCGCCCTGATGTCGAAAAAACGAGGTCGCCTGCAGTCACGCTCATCGAGACGAGCCCGGAGCGCGTCACGAGTTGGACGGGTGACCAGGCCGGTGTCGAGCAAGGCCCGCACGGTCCCGGCCGGGTATGCGCCCGCGGGATCCCTGGGGTCAGGCATCCTCGCCCTGCTCCGCATAGGCCTTGGCCTCGGCTGCGATCCCCGGTTTCTCCGCCCATTGGTTGCATGCGCTCGAGCCGCTCACGATGAGCCCAAAGGCCTTGAGGTCGGGCTGGACGCACACGCCGAGGCGTGGGGCCAGCATCTCCGTCCTGCGCTCCTCCACCTGCCAGTACCGGCAGGTCAGGCACACGCCGATCTTCTCACGGTCGGGAAGCGGAACGGCCTTCTTCACCTCTTGGAAGTGCTGGTACGTCGGCATGGTCCCCCCGCGGGTGGTACTGGGAACGGTCAACTGCTGGAAAGCTTGCCTCCGGTCACCTCGACCAGGCTGCCGGTCATGAAACTCGAGTCGCTGGACGCCAGGAATACGTAGGCCGGGGCAAGCTCCTCCGGTTGGCCCGGACGCCCGAGCGCGACCTCGTGACCGAAGTTTTCGACCTCGTCGATCGGCATCGTGCCCGGTATGTTCGGCGTCCACACTGGCCCGGGCACCACCGCGTTGACCCGGATGTTACGGTCGCCCAGGTTGAGGGCCAACGCCTTCGTAAAACCGTGGATCGCACCCTTGCTGGCGCAGTAATCCACCAGGAGCGGGTTACCGACCAGGCCCACGATGCTGCCGGTGTTGATGATCGCGTCACCGGCCGAAAGGTGGGGAAGTGCGGCTTGCGCCATGTAGAAGTAGCCGAAGATGTTGGTCTCGAGCGTACGGCGGAACTGATCCTCGCTCACATCCTCGAATCGTTGCTGCGCCATCTGGTAGGCGGCGTTGTTGACCAGGATATTCAGGCCGCCCAGTTCGGAGACGGTTCGCTGCACCGCGGCCCGGCAGGCGGTGGGGTCGCGGACGTCATCGCGGATCACCAGACAACGCCGCCCTCTGGTTGCGACCATCTCGCGCGTGGCGCCGGCGTCGCCATCGTTCTCGTTGTAGAGGATCGCGACGTCGGCCCCTTCCATCGCGAACGCGATGGCTACCGCGCGGCCGATGCCGGAGTCGCCGCCGGTGATCAGGGCGACCTTTCCCCGGAGCTTGCCCGCGGGCCGATAGTTCGACAGGTCGCTGTCGGGCGGCTGGTCCATGTCGGCCTGGCTAGCGGGGTAGGGAAGCTTCTGGCCCCGGATCTCCCCGGATCTGGGGCGCCATTCTTTATCGCTCATGTCTCCAACTCTGTTCGTGTGGTCCGCCGGCGTTCTCGGTAGCGGCTCCTACGGGATACATCGGGCCTCGTTGGTCCTCGCAGAAGATGCAGCGTCTCGCGTTGCTGTGATGCAGCTTGGCACAGGCCAGCTCCTGGTCCCGATGCCATCTATGGTAGACCTCTGCCGCCAGCAGCATCGCGGCGGTCGGGGCCACAAAGTAGATCCACAGGGACATCGAGGGTCCCGCGGCGAGCGCCGACCCAAAGGTGCGTGCGGGGTTGAGACTCATGCCCGACAGCGGGCTTTCCACTGCCACGTAGACCGCGATCAGAACGCCGACGAACAATCCGGTGAGCTTCTCTAGGTGCCGCGAGTTGATGGCCACCAGCATCACGAGCATGAGAATGAAGGAGATCACGAACTCGGCCGCGAACGCGACGGCCGTGCCATCTGGCCCAGGCCGGGTGACGGCGTAATCGACGCCGGGGTGGGTGTACGGCTCACCGATGACCAGCCGCATGAACTGCACAGCGCCCAGAGCCCCGCCGAACTGCGCGAGCGTATAGAACACCGCGTCCCACAGCCGGATTTTACCCAGCCGGAAGAAGGCCCAGGTGACCGCGGGGTTGATGTGAGCGCCCGATTGTTTCCCCCAGGGGGAGTAGACGATCGCGGCGATCACCCCGCCCAACGCAAGTCCGGCCGCGCCATTCCTGAGGAACCGGCTCTCGATGGCCCGATGGAGAGGTGAGCCCGGGTACTCCAGGAGTGTCATGAGAACGCTGGCGCTGGCCACGAAGCAAGCGAGCCCCGCGGCTTCCATCAGGAACTCGGGCCAATGGCGCCTCAGCGCGTCAAGCACGCCACGGCGCGGGCCTCTTCACCCAGAATCCCGAATGCTTGCAGCCCGCAGCGCTTCCCCCGCCGTCCACATCGCGGCCCCCAGCAGCAGCAGGTCCTTCGCCAGGAACTGGCCGGGCATGGGCGAGAGGGCGGGGAAGCCATAGCCCGGTTGCCACACGCCGGGCGTGCTCAGGAGGAAGCTCAGCGTGATCAGGGCCATGACGATTACTCCCATGCTCCCGATGGCCGAGAGCTTCGGCTGGAACGGGCGAGTGGCGATAAGAATGGCCAGCGCGATCTCGACGAGTCCCAGCAGGATCGAGAACGTTCTCACGCTGAATAGCTGGTAAGCCCAGGAGAGGAGCGGACTGTTCGAGGCGAACATATGCACGCCTTCCGCCTCGTAGGCGGTGAACTTCAGGGCACCGACCCAAAGCAAGACCAAGACGAGCCCGTACCGGAGCACGGTGGCGCCGTAGACCTCGAGCGTTCGCCCGAGATTATCGTCTGTCGTTTCCGAGTGACGTTCGGTTCCCATGACCCTTGCCATATCGCGGACCTCCTCCCCAAATAGGCCTATCTTCCTCAGATAGTTTCCTTGGGGCAACCAGGTGAAAATGCCGTAGCTGGTGTTGATCTCCAGGTCCAGCTTTTGGGTGTAGGTCGGCTCTCGTCAGGCTGGCGGGCGGCGCCGATCTGGTCGAAGACACCGAGCTCGAGCCCTTAGCGGCGCTGGCCTTGCGCCGAATCGGTCGGGACGGCATCCTCGACGGAGGTCTCCGGTCCTGTCATGGTGCTGTCACCGTGCATCATTGATGTATCCCCCGGGGCGCGGGTGTCGTCCGCCTGGCCGACGAGGGTGCTGTCACCCATGACCGTGTCGCTCTCCATGGTCTGCCGGCGGGGCTGGGCAGCCCCCTCCTGGTTCACCAGCACGGAGTCACCCAGGCTATCACCGGCCATCATCGTCGTGTCACTCACCGTGGTGTTCGCCCCGCCGGTGGCTTCGACCTCAGGCTCGGGGTTCCTCGAGCAGGCTGCCACAACGAGTGCCGCTGCCAGAATTCGTGTTGTCCGCATGTTCGTGCTCCGTCCGAGGAAGGGGCCTGACCGGCCGGGGCCGGAATGAAAGTCGTCCGGGCGACGGTGGGAGCCGCCCCTGAGCGTCCCTCCGGCAAGCTACGCTCCCGCACGCCATGGTGTCTGGGTCCCAGATCACGTCGCGACGCGCGGCCACACGGCGCGCCAGTGCTACGTGTCGTTGGTGCGCGCCGATCTGCCGATGATACGAGGCTCGTGATTTCGGTCTGCACCAGTTGGGCACCCAGCCGTGAACTGTGGTAGTGGGTCACGAAGGCGCGCCCTCTGCCAAGAGTGGATTCCCCGTGCTGAAACGATGCAGCGGCAATGCGGCCCATCTACTGAAACAGCTCGGCCGCGAGCAGCATTGCTGGAATCGGCGCGGCGAAGTAAATCCAGATCGCTTTCCAGCTTCGCGCCGGAATGGCGGACGCCACGCTCCGTGC
>JACCSE010000005.1 GCA_013813145.1 Gemmatimonadales bacterium | reverse complement strand
GCCTCGTCGAGCTTGCCGTCGCCGATGAGCACGGTGACGAGCGTCGTCGCCGCGCCCGACGAGAGCGAGCCCGGCGCGCCCTCGTCCGCCTCCAGCCCGGTCAGCATCCGCCGCGCGGCGTTGAGGTCGCCCGCCGCGGAGTAGGTCTGGGCGGCTTCGAGCCGGAGCCGCGAAGCCTGCGGCTCGGTGGTCCGCTCCGCGATGGCCTCGAGGGCTCGGCCCTGGGCCAGCATCGCCTCCTGGGTACGGCTGCCGCGAAGCTGATCCACCAGCCCGCGGAGGGCGTCGATCGCCGGCGCGCGGGAGTCGGGTAACGCGGACTCCAGCGCGGCCAGCCCGCCGAGCGGATCGCCCCAGCGTACCCGAAGCTCGGCCTCGAGCTGGCGGGCGGCGAAGTCGGTTTCCTGAGAGAGGGCCTTGAGTAAGGCGGGCCGTGCATCGGCTGGAGCTTGGGCCAGCGTCGAGACCGCGGTGACCCGGTACCCGGGGAGCTTTCGTATGGCCGGGAGCCACTCGCGGAGTGCCGCCGAGAAGTCGCTGTCACCGATGGCGAGTTGCGCCATCTCCGCGGCCAGTGCGTCGGGCCGTTCCAGCCGGGTGCGGCCGAGCGTGTACGCCTCGATGGCCGCGGCCCGGTGCCGGGTCTGGAGCGCGGCCGCTCCCCACTCCCGGTACGGCGCCTCGTCGCCCGGAGAGACCCGGGCCCAGCGCTCCGCCACCGCCCGCATGCTGTCCGGTTGGCCTCCCGCGGCCCACGCGCGAAGAGCGACGCCGAACACCGCGCCGCTCTTCGGAGCGGACGCGAGCGCCGCGCGCACCTGAGGCAGGATGGCCGCGCTCTGATTGATGGGAACCAGCACCCGCTCGAGGCCGAGCAGCGCCGCGACGTCGGCCGGCCTCACCGCCAGGATGCCGCGATACGCCTCGGCCGCCGCGGCATAGCTCCCCCGGCGCTCCAACTCGAACGCCTTGCCGATCCCTTCCTGCTGGGCGACGAGCAAGTTGGGAATGAGAGCGGCAAGCAGCACCGCCCAAAAGCGGCGAGAAGTCGTGTGCAGGAGATCCCGCCTCTAGTTACCGCAGATAAACGCGGACAACAGCACGGATTGCTCCATGTACGATCGACCATCCTCTCGACCACATAGCTCGCTGGGTGTGCTGTTGAACAACGAAAAGGAAGCGGCGGCGTAGGTAGAGCAGCTCCTTAGAACACCGGAGCAATCCATGCTGTCGTCTGCGTTCATCTGCGTCAGATCGTGGGCTGTACCCGATTCACGGCTCGGACAGCCGCCTGAAGTAATCTACCACCAGCCGCCGCTCCTCGGGCGAGAGCCGTTGCAGCTCTTCCCAGGTCGGCACCCGCAGCCGGTCGCCCTCCTGCTCCAGCCTGGCGCGGAGTGCCGGCGGAAGGCGCACGCTGTCCTCGGTGGCGGTGGTGCTCTGCCGCTCCTTCTCCTCGTCTTCCTCGCGACCCTGAAGCGTTCGGCCGGCGTCGAGCATGCGGCGGAAGAGTCGCTCCTGGCGCTCCACCACCTGACGGTCGAGCCGTCCGGCCTCCAGGCGGCGGGCCAGCTCGCCGGCCTCGTCGGCCAGTTCGCCCGCGCCGGGCATGTTCCCCTGCCCCCGCAAGCGCTCCAGCTCCTGCGCCATCGCCCGTTGTCTGGCGCCGAGTTGTCGGAGCTGTTCGCGGATGGCGCCGGAGCCGGCCATCGGGAGCAATCCCGCGCCCTGCTGTCCCAGTCCTCCCTGCTGCTGAGCCAGTTGCGCCATCCGCTCCATCGCCTCGGCCAGCCCCGATCCCGACTGCGAGCCCGACACCTCTCCGCGGGCGCGCAGGAGCTGGTGTGCCGCGGTGTTGAGCGCGTCCACCGCGCCGCCCGCCTGCTCGGCCGCTTCGCGCTGGTTGGGGGCCGCCGATTCAATCGATTCCCGGGTGCGCTTCATCTGCTCCTGCGCGCCGCCGAGCGCGGTGCCGATTCCGGGCGGCACCAACGCGTTCTTCCCCGCCGTCTTGCGAACCTGCTCCAGCAGCCGCTGAACGCCTTCCTCGATCGCCCCCTGCTCGGCACGGACCGCGGAGTTCGACTGGCTGCCCCCACGGAGGGATTCCTCGACGCCGAGCTGCCGTTCGGCCAGACGCCCGGTCTCGGCGAGCGCGTTGTCGATCGCCTGCACCACCTCCTCGCGCCATTTCTGCTGCAGCTGCCGCCGTTCCTTCGCGAGCTGCTCGGCCAGCGGCTCCAGCGATTCCGAGGCCTTCTGTCCCTGCCGCTGGGCCTGCTGCCGCTGGCCCTGCTGGGCCGAGCGGGACGCCTGCTGCATCTGCCGCCCGGCCTGCTCCGCCTGCTTGCCCGCCGAGTCGAGCCGCTGCTGAGGCTGCTCTCCGTCCATCGCCTCCGCCACCCGGTCCAGCGCCGCCGCGAGCGAGTCGGCTCGTTCGGAGAGCTGACGCTCCGCCGTCGCGGCGCTGGTGCTGTCCGCGGCCGGCACCTGATCGTTCCACTGCCGTTGCTCCTGGGCCAGCTCCCGCGTCTCCTGCGTGAGGTTCGCCAGATCGCCCTCGAGCGCCGCGCGGCGGAACAGCTCCCGGCTCCGCTCCAGCGCCTCGCGCAGCTCGCGCTGAGCCTCGGCAAGCCGTTCGAGCGCCTGCTTAGCGCCCTCGGCATCCAGGTCCTTGAGCGCCTGCTGCAGCTCCGCAAGCCGTTCCCTGAGCTCGGGCGACAGCGCCCGGTCGATCTGTTCCCGGATCTCCTGGAGCTGCCGCTGCCAGGCGCTGTCGGCCATACCGGCGGCCTCGGCGCTCCGTCTCAATTGCTCGATGGACTTCTTCAACTCCTCCGCCTGGCGCACCAGCTGCTCCTGCGACCGGGCCACGCCTTCGGCCCGCTTGGCCTGCTCGAACGAGAGCGACTCGCCGCTCCGCTCGCCCGTGCCTTCGGTGCGGGGACGTTCCCGGGCGAGATCCTCGGTCTGCCGTTCCAGCCGGCGGCTCTCCGCCGCCACGCTGTCGAGCCGGCTGCTCACGTCGTCCGATGCGAGCCGCTGCGCCGCGCGCACTTCGCTCATCGTGGGTAGGCGCAGCACGTACTCGCGCGAGCGGCCCGCCTGGCGCGCGGGTGTGTTGTCGGTGGCAACGGCGAAATAGCGCACGGTGTCGCCCGGGAGCAGGCCGCGCCGGTTGAGGTCGAGGGTGTGAGTGAGGATCGCCCGGTCGGGCCGCTCCTCCGGCACCCTGAGCGTCTCCCGCTTGGCCGAATCCGCCGTACCCAGCCGGCTGATACGGCGGCTCTCCACCACGACGCCGGTGATTCCGTGGTCGTCCCGCACGTCGACCACCAGGGGCACCTGGAGGCTCAGCGGGGCGACGGTGTCGGCCCCGGGAAGCGGCACCTCCACGTGCGGTGCGCTGTCGGCGACGACGCGGACGGCGAGCCGCACCGTGTCGCCGGCGAGCGCCGCACCGCTGACGGTCTCGAGCACCAGGCTGTATCCGCCCGTTGCGCGGGGGACGAAGCTCCCCGAGAAGCCGGCCGAGCGGACCTCCAACGGCTGGGTCCGCCTGCCGGCTCGCCAGGCGGCGCGTGCCAGCGGCGCCGTGGCTTCGCCTCGAGTCTCCAGCCGCGTGCCGGCGGGGAGCAGCAGCGTATCGCCGCCGGTCGGCACCGGCTCCGATTCCAGCCCGAGGTACCCGGGATAGTGGGCGGTCACGCTGAGGGATCCGAGAAAGACCGGAAGCCGCACCCGCACCAGCACCGTGTCGGAACCGCGGCTTCCGCTGGTGGCGCGGGCATAGAGGTCGCTCTCCAGCGGACCGCTGACCACCGTCGCCCGGCCGAGCGAGTCGAGTCGAACCCCGCGGGGCCGCCACGACTCGCCCGGCGCGCGCACCCAGAGGGTGGCGGTACGCCGCCCGAAGGCCTCGACCCGGAACGCGACCGAGTCACCCCGGTCCACGACGCCTCGGGCCGCCGCGATCCGTACCGGCGCCACCGTCGCCTCCCACGCGCGCAACGGATGCCAGAGCGCCGCGGCCGCGCCGCGGACCGGGCCCGCGGTGCCGAAG
>JACCSE010000604.1 GCA_013813145.1 Gemmatimonadales bacterium | reverse complement strand
AAGCGAAGGAGCGGGAGCATCGTTTCGGCTCCTTCGCTTCGCTCAGGACGACAGCACAGGCGAAGGCGCTACTCCAGCGCTGCCCCGAGCCGCTCCACCCCCTCGCGAATGGCCTCCGGCGGGTAGCCGGCCCATCCCAGCAGCAGCCCGCCCCGCTCCGGCGGTACCAGCGCGTAGCGCGAGAGCGGCGCCGCTTCCACGCCGAACTCCGCTGCCCGGGCGGACACCTCCGCGTCGTCTCTGCCATGCTCCAGCCATCCCACCAGGTGCATTCCCGCCGCGCTCGGCACGACGTGCAGGCGCGCGCCCAAGCGCCGGTGCGCCGCGTCCACCAGGACCTCCTGCCGCTCGGAGTAGAGCCGCCGCATCCGCCGCACGTGTCTGGCGAAATGGCCCCCAGCCAGGAAGTCCGCGAGCACCGCCTGATCCATCGTGGGCGAGTGGCGGTCCGACACCGCCCGCGCAGCGCGGAATGCGTCCACCAGCCGCGGCGGCACGATGAGGTAGCCGAGCCGGAGCGCCGGAAAGAGAGTCTTGCTGAAAGTTCCGACGTAGATGACCCGACCCTCCTCGTCCATACCCTGGAGCGAGGCAAGGGGCCGCGCGTCGTAGCGAAACTCGCTGTCGTAGTCGTCCTCCAACACCCAGGCGTCCGCCCGGGCCGCCCAGCGAAGGAGCGCGAGCCGCCGGCCGGCGCTCATGGTGACGCCGAGGGGGAACTGATGCGACGGGCTCACATACGCCATCCGGGCGTCCGGAGCGAGCCGCTCGGCTCGATCCACCGCCAGGCCGTCCGAATCCACCGGCACCGGCACCAGGCGGGCGCCGGCCGCGAGGAGCGCAGTACGCGCTCCGGTGTAGCCCGGGTCTTCCATCCAGACCGCGTCGCCGGGATCCAGGAGTACCCGAGCGGCCAGGTCCACCCCCTGCTGCGATCCACCCGTGACGATGACCTGTCCGGAAAGACACCGGGCGCCCCGGGCGACCCTCACGTAATCGGCGATCGCCTCGCGCAGCGGCGCGTAGCCGCCGGGATCCCCGTACTCCAGCGCCGGGTGCCGCCGCCAACGCCGAGCGGTGAGACGGGACCAAAGCGCGATCGGAAAGCGGTCCAGCGCAGGCACACCGGGCCGGAATGGAATGGCCGGCGTCGCACCCCGGGAGAGAGCCGCCATCGGGGTCGCCGCGATCGCCCGGCCCCGCGCAGAGGGCCCCGGTCCGGGCCGGGGCGACCGCTGCACGACTGTTGGCCGCGCCAGGACGGCGGCCACTCGGGTTCCGGAACGCGGAGCGCCCTCGACGTACCCTTCCGCCACGAGCTGATCGAACGCGAGGATCACGGTGTTCCGCGAGACCCCGAGCTCCTCGGCCAGCGCTCTCGAGGAGGGGAGCCCGGAGCCGGGGGCCAGCCTACCCGCCAGGATCGCTTCGCGTACCCCGGTATAGAGCTGTCGGTAGAGAGGGGCGGCGGTAGTGTGCTCCAGGGGTAGGAAAAGGCCGGCGGGAGCTTTGGCAGGTGGTGGGCGCATTGTCTCAATATTCTGGCATCATCAAACGTGCGCAATCTGGAGCTTCTCCAGGGCCAGAATTATGGTAGAATGGCTGGGACGACTACACCAGGAGCCGAGATGAGCCCGACGGTCTATCGCCCAGCCACGCCGGATCAGCGAACGTCGCTACGCTCGCACCCGGAACGGGGCGTGCCGGAGGAGGCGCCCGCCATCCTCAGTGCCGGACTCGTGGCGCACGTGGGGTTCGCCGTGGGCGACCAGCCGTACGTAATGCCGATGACGTACCACTATGACCCGGCTGATCCGAGGCGACTCTATCTCCATGGCGCGCATGCGAGCCGGCTGATGCAGCACCTCGCGACGGGGGCACCGATCTCGGTCGCCGTGACGCTCACGGATGGCCTGGTCTACTCCCGGACCGCGAAGTTCCACTCGGTCAATTACCGGAGCGTGGTCTGCTTCTGCCGAGCGGCGGAGACGCCGGGACTGGAGGGACAGCGTGCGCTGCTGGATGGGATGATCGGCCGCTACTTCCCGGGCCGGACGCCGGGGAAGGATTACGACCCGGCTCCGGACTCGCACCTGGAAGCGACCGCGTTCATCGCCTTGGACATCGAGGAGTGGAGCGCCAAGGCACGGCGCGGGGGACCCAAGGGACCCCGGGATGCCGACCCGGAAGCGCCGGGGACGGCGGGGGTGGTGGTCGTAGGGGCATGACACATCAGGGCGCCGCCGAGCGCTTCTGCACCGGCGGCGCATCGATGCGGTACCTCGCCTCCAGCAGCAATCCCCATGTCGGATCGTACGGGTGCACCTCATTCACCGGCCAGTTCTTGCGGAACACCGGTCTCTCCTCGTTGGCCCACTGGAAGAGACTCCCCTCCAGGTTGTACACCCGGGTGTACCCCTGCCCCTCCAGCCAGTGCGCGACTCGCGCGCTCCGGTAGCCCACCGAGCAATAGACTACGATGGCCGTGTCCTTGGGGACGCCTCGGAGCGCACGGAGCAGTGGTCGGTAGGGATCGATGCGCACCGCGCCCGCGAGATGGCTGACGGCGAACTCATCCGCCGTCCGCGCGTCCAGCACCACCGGTTGGGGACGGCCGGGATCCTTGAGCCAGCGGGTCAGCTCGGCCGCACCGATCCACTTGACGTCGGGGAACTTTCGAACCGTAAGCCGCCGGATGGCCTCGAATGCGACCGGCCGCCCGAGCACCGCCGCGACGCCGGCGCCAAGGAGCAGCGGAAGCACGATCGCCACCAGCAGGATTCGCGGCCACCGGCGAGGGCCGCGCGCGCCCCGAGACCGGCTCCACCGGCCGGCCGGTTCTTCATCGTTGAACTCATAGGGAGATGCGGCCGGTACCATCTGACCTCCGGATCCGTCATCTCCAACCTAAACCGGTACCCCCCGAACCGGCGCCGTGGGCCCCGAGGCGTTCGTAGTAGCGGTCGCGTACTTCGGTGGCGTTCACCTCGCACATTGGAACCAGCCTTCCCTCGACCGGCACGTGGAAGACGCATAGTGCGCTCCGTTCGCGACCAAGCGGAGACTCCAGTTCGACCCGGCTCATGAAGTGGTGGGAGACGAGGACGAGGCCCTGGGTCTTCACCCGCCCGGCGACCAGGTCGCGTAGCGCCCGGCCCACTCGCCCGTGCCCGATGCGGCGCAGCCAATGCAGCGCGAACGGGCCCAGGCTCCCGAAAACGAAGCGCGGCTCCGCGGCGGCGAGGCCCAGCCAGCGTGCCCAACGCTCCAGGGGCGGATCCATGCGGAACGAGATTCCGCCGAACCGCTGAAGGAATCCATCTACGATCCGCTCGTCCACGGCATCTCCGGAGGTCCGGAGCGGGTGAAACCGCGGCGCCTCAGCCTTGGAGGTCACCACCACGCCGGGCACGTAGCGGTTGCACCCCGGATGCCCCACCCAGAGCTGCCCCCGCTCGATGGCCTTGGGGTCGGCTCCGGGGCCTTCCAGGCCCTCGGCGATCCGGGCCCAGAGCGACTCGACCGACACTCCACCACCCAGACCGCCGGCGGTACGGCCTACCTGCGCGATCGGCTGAAAACTGATGAGTCGGAACGCGTCGGCGTTTCGCAGCAGCCAGCGCACCACCGCGGGAACGCCGTCGAGATTGGCGGCGGTGACGGTCATGGTAGTCGCGGCGCGAATCTGACGCCCGGTCTCGCGGCGGGCCCGGCGGAGGAGCTCGGCGAACTCGTCCCGCAGTGGCGTCAGCTCTTCCTCGGTGCTTGCCATCCGGTAGCGTCTGCCCACGCGTCCGCGCTGGGTGGTGTCGATGTGGATACTCAGCTCGACCAGCCCACCCTGGACGATCAGCCGCTCCAGCAGTCCGGGCCTGCGGCGGAAAGTGTCGCCGTGGGTCATCAACATGGGAATGAGGCGCAGCTCGCGGGCGTATCGAAGCAGCTCGAGCAGCTCCGCTTCCGGGCGAAGGGTGACCTCGCCGTCGGTGAGTTGAAGGTTGCCCGCGTTGCCCAGAGTCGGCCGGAGGGCGCGCATCTGCGCCTTGACCTCTTCGAGCGGCGCCGGGGGGATCCGATTGGCCTCCTCGCCAAGGTAGCAGCCGGTGCAGGCGAAGTCGCAGCGGGGCATGACCCCGATGGTGGCGCCGCAGCCGTTGCCGCCGCGTCCCAGCATCTGCTGCGGCACCTTGAACTGCTCCGGCAGCCTCGCCCATGAGCGCTTCAGGTTCCCGCGGGTCTCCCCGAGCACCGGCTCCCGCACGATGGCCGCGAGCTGCCGGATTCTCCCGAGCGCGCTCACGTCGCCTCGGCGAGGCGGCCCTGCTCCTGACTGTTCAGAGTCCAATCGTACTTGGTGTAACGGACCTCGAAGTCGCCGCTCTCCAGCAGCGCTCGGGCCGGTCCCTGCGGATGGAAGCGGGCGATGTAGCGCCCGATGGCCTTCTCACTGCCGCCGAAATCCTTCTCGTAGTCGCGGAACTTGAACACCTCGCTCAGATGGACCGTCCGCTCGGCCACGTCCACCCGGTTCTGCTCCGGCGACTCGAGCAGGAAGACTCGCGCCTGATCGTCGAGCTGGCGCTCGAGCCGCGCCCCGGTGTAGGCCTCGCTCCGAAGCGGCGGACAGCCCATGGCCGCGCAGACCAGCGCGAAGTGGATGCGGGGCTCCTCGAACTCGGGGCGGATGATCTTCTGCTCGATCTGATCCAGACCGTAAGCCGAGTCGCCGACCGTAGCCAGCTTCTCCTTCCACGGGCCGTAGCCTTTGATGAAGCCGATCGACTTGTTGATGTTGCGGATCGACTTCCGCTCACCGTGGCGGTTGATCAGCTCGATGGTGTAAGCGTTGTACGCGTTGATCCAGAACGCGAGCCGCTCGTCGCGGGGAAGGGAGCGTGGGTCGAAGGTCGCGAGTTTCCGCAGATACTGGTCGAATCGAGGAGAGGCCTCGAAGGCCCCGTAGTCCACCAGTCCGTCGCGGACGTGCTCCGCGAGCAGCCGGTCGAAGGCGGAGTGATCGAACGCCTGAGCCTGGAGCGGAAGCGCCCTGAAGGCGACCGCTGCCGCGAGAATAAGGGTGGAACCGAGCCGGTGTCGCATTGAGCCGCCGGGGTGTCGAGTTCAGGAAGTGCTGCCGTCCAGCCGAGTACGCCGCCGCCGCAGGGTTTGGATTGCCACGCGGGGATCGAGCCCCCTATCCTGTCACCCGGAGCGGAGCGAAGGGACATGAGCTGGGCTATGCCCCCTTCGCTTCGCTCAGGGTGACAAGGGACGTGCCTATTGCCTGCCCACCATCGCCCACAGCCCGTAGAACAACACCGCCGTATCGGCCCAGCCCACCAGCGTCCAGCCAAGAAAGAGCCGCCGCAACCCCCGCTCGTCCTCCGGAGGGTTCCGCTCCAGCCGAAGCTGGTAGGGCAGCAGCACGACCAGCCAGACGAGGGTGGCGGCGGCAAGCGCCGCGATCCCTTTGAGCAGCCAGGGGGTGTCCCATACCCGGAGCTGGAGCCGCATGGCGAGCAGGATCCCGCTGACGGTGAGCAGGATCCCCCCGCCCAGAGTGAACAGCAGATCAGCCCACATGATCGCCCGCGCGACCGGTCGGAACGGCACGCTGCCACGAGCGCGGTAGAGAAACGCGGCCCAGAACCCGGTCACGGTGACGTTCCCGATGAGCAGCACCGCGCCGGTCACGTGCAGCATCCGGAGCAGCGCGTATTCATCCATTGCGGGCTGCGAACGGTCCCCGAAGCAGTCCGATGGCGTGGCGGAAGCGGTCCATTCGTTTGTTGACCGAAAGCCGCCCCTCGGCAAGCGGCCGGAATGCTTCGAGTCGCTCGGGACCGACCAGCGCATCGAGAGCCGCGACGGTGTGGCTCAGCCGGTCTTCGATCGCGGCCATCAGCGTCTCGCGGTTGGCCGTCTCGGGGGCTGCGGATCGGCGCCCGGAAAGGAGCCACTCCTCGCCCACCATCGCGAACGCTTCGGGTAGCTGCTCGCCCACGAAGGCGTAGCGGAACGCGACCGGGCAGATCCGCACTGGACCCGGGTGCCCCAGCGCGAGGTGAGCCGCGCCCCGCTCGCATCGGACGAGAGACGCCGCCGGCGGACGCCGCTCTCCCTGGGGGAAGACCCAGAGGCCCACCCCGGGACGAAGATACCCCGCGGCCGCGTTCAGATCGGCGTAAGCCTCCCGCGCGCGGTCCCGCCGAAGCGGCAAGGCGCCGAGCCGGAGGAAAACCCGGTAGCGAGCGAGATGCCGCGCCTCCATGAGCACCTGAAAGCTCAGCCCGAGCCTTCGGGTCAGCAGAAAAGCGAGGAACCCGTCCCACCAGTTGCTGTGGTTGGCGACGAAGATGGTCGGGACCGAACGGTCCCACCGTTCCGGCGCGCCGCTCGTCGTCCAGTGCACCGCCGAGAAGTGGCGTCCCGCTTGACGCCGGAGGTAGCGCTCGAACAGCCAGAGCGCGGCCGGGGTGGGAGGCGGCGGATATCCGGGAGGCGGAAAGGGGGTCACCGGCCTCGGCGAGTGTGGGTGTCACGCCGACCGCGCCGAGGGGAACAGCGCGGGCAGCGGAAGCTCGGACCAGACCGCCCGGCCGAGGATCATGAGCTTGCGGGGACCGGAGACGTAGGCCCGAGCGCGAAAGACATCATACCCCAGCCGCTCGATCCCGTCGAGGATCCCGGCATAGGTCCGCTGCAGCAGCCGGACGGTGAGGCGCGAGCCGTCCCGCGGGAACAGACCGACGACCGGGTCGGCGGCGGCGAAGAGCGCGCGGGCGCGGGTGATCTGAAACCGCATGAAAGCCACGAATTCGGGCGTGGCGCGGCGGCGCTCGAGGATCTGCCGGTCGAGCCCGAAGCGGGCCAGTTCGTCGGCCGGGAGGTACAGGCGGCCGGCGCCCAGATCCTCGGCGACATCTCGCAGAACGTTGGTGAGCTGCATCGCGACGCCGAGCCCGATGCCCGGCTCGCGGAAACGGGATGAGGTGGCGCCAAGCACCGGCCCGAGCATGAGGCCCACTCCTCCCGCCACGAGGCGGCAGTAGCGGTGCAGCGTGGCGAAGTCCGGGTAGGCCACGTCGTCCAGATCCATCGCCACACCCTCGAGCAGCTCCAGCAGCGGGGCAAGCGGAACCTCGGAGCGGCGCAGCGTGTCGCCCAGGGCCAGCCAGCGTTCGCCGGGCGGCGGATCGCCGGCGTGAATCGACCGTACCAGTGTGCCGAGCGCGGTCAGATCGGCCAGCACCTGAGCCTTGGGCCTGTCGCCCCGGGCGTCCACCAGGTTGTCGGCGTGACGGCAGTAGTCGTAGAGCGCGAAGACGGCGCGTCGCTTCCGCGGCGGCAGAAACCGGCTGGCGAAATAGAAGCTCCGGGCCCAGAGCGCGGTCGTCTCCTCCGCCCGGCCATAGCTCCGCTCCAGCGGCGACCGGCTCACCGCGCCACCGCCTGCTCCTCGACCATCCGCTCGACGACCAGCCGCGAGGAGATCAGCACCATGGGCACGCCGCATCCCGGGTGAGTGCTCTGCCCGACGAAGTAGAGGTTGCCATACGCGGGGTGCCTGTTGTGCGGGCGAAACCAGCCGACCTGGTCGATTCCGTGCGCCAGCCCGAATGCTTCGCCCCGGGTGGCGGAATAGCTGCCGGCGAAGTCCGCTGGGGTGAAAGTGCGGCGGGTGACGATATGGCGGCGGAGATCGCGAAGACCGAACCGCTCGAGCCGGTCGAGCATGGCCGCTTCCAGTCGGGGGCCCTCCACCGCCCAGTCGATCTCGCGGCCCGGCCCCTGGCTCGGCACCGGCACCAGGACGTAGAGGTTCTCGCATCCAGGAGGGGCGAGGCTCGGATCGGTCTTGCTCGGATTGCAGACGTAGTAGGCCGGATCGGACGGGATCCGGCAGTTGCTGAAGATGTCCTCGCAGGCCGCGCGCAGATCCCCGGGAACCACCAGGCTGTGATGGGGCAACGCGGGATATCGCGTCCCGACGCCCAGGTACATGAGAAATGCCGAGCAACTGAAGGCCATGCGGTCGATGCGAGGATAGCGTTCGCCGAGCAGCGACTCGTACACGTACGGTAGATCGGCGTTGGCCAGCACCAGATCGGCCGCGATCCGGGTCCCGTCGCTGAGAACGGCGGCGGTCACCCGGTCGGCGTCGCGCTCCAGGCGGGTGACGTCCGCGCCGTAGCGGAAGGCGACGCCCAGCTCGCCCGCGAGCCGCGCGAGCGCCCGCGGAATGGCGTGCATCCCTCCCATCGGGAAGTGGAGTCCACCCGCTATCTCGGTGTAGGGGAGGAGACTGTAGATCGCGGGCGACTCGAACGGCGAGAGGCCCAGGTAGAGCGACTGGAAGCTGAACGTGTGGCGCAGCTTCTCGCTCCGGAAATAGCGACTCACCATCCGCTCGAGCCGCTCCATCCCCCGGGCCCGCAGCATGAGCCCCGCGTTCTTCAGATTGAAGAAGTCCCGGCGCCGGTGGACGTTGCGGTCCACGAACCCGTCCAGGCCGATCCGGTAGAGCAGGGCCGTCTCGGAGAGGAAACGTAGGAATCGTGGACCGACGCCCGGCTCCACGCGCTCGACCCCTTCGAGCATGGCGTTGATCCGGCTGGTGATGTCGAGCGTGCTTCCGTCCGCGTAGTGGATCCGATAGTTGGGATCGAGTTGCACCAGCTCGAGGTAGTGGTCGATCGAGCGGCCGGCCTCCTCGAAGACGGCCCGCAGGTACTCCACCATCAGGAGGAGGGTGGGTCCGGTGTCGAACCGAAATCCCTCCGACTCCCAGAGCCCGCAGCGTCCCCCCGGATGGGCGT
>JACCSE010000587.1 GCA_013813145.1 Gemmatimonadales bacterium | reverse complement strand
CGCCTGGGCGTGCCGGGCACCGAGATCCGCCGGGAGGAGACCACCTGGAAGGCGGGGCCCGACTGGAGCCCCGACGGCCGCCGAGTGGCGTATGCCTCGTATCTTGGCCGCCAGTGGCACCAGCTCTGGCTGATGACCGACCGCGGCGCCGGTCCGGTCCAACTCACCTACGGCGAGTACGACGCCACGGCACCCCGCTGGTCGCCTGCGGGTGACCGGATCGCCTACGTGTCGAACGAAACAGGGAACACCTCGCTCTGGGTGGTGGACGTGGGGAGCGGAGCGCGGCGTCAGCTTCAACCGAAGCAGCGTACGTATCTGGGACCTGTCGGAAGACTGCGCCTCGTGGTGGTGGACACGGCGGGGAAGCCGGTCCCGGCGCGGGTATCGGTGCGAGGAAGCGACGGCCGCTCGTTCGCGCCCGACGACGCCTGGCGCCACGCGGACGATGGCTTCGACCGGTCGGAGCGCCGCTTCGAGTACGGCTACTTCCACACGTCCGGCAGCTCCACGCTCACGGTTCCCGCCGGGGACGTACGGATCGAAGTCTCCCGCGGCCCCGAATGGAAGGTTAGCGCTGGAACCCACACCGTGGGCGCGACGCTTGGGTCGCGCACGTCGCAAGCCGTGCGTGTCGTTCTCCACCGCCTGGCCGATCTCCCCTCCCGCGGCTGGTACAGCGGCGACATGCACGTCCACATGAACTACGGGGGCGCCTACCGCAACGATCCCGCCCGGCTCGCCTTCCAGGCCAAGGCCGAGGACCTGCATCTGGTCGAGAACCTGATCGTCAATAAAGAGGGCCGGGTTCCCGACGTCGCCTGGTTCCGTCCCGACCCCGATCCGGCCTCCGACGCGGAGACCCTGGTTCTCCACGGCCAGGAGTACCACACCAGTTTCTGGGGGCACGTCGGCCTGCTCGGGCTGCGGGAGCATCTCATCCTGCCGGGCTACACCGCCTACGCCAGCACCCCGCTCGCCTCCCTCCAGCCCACCAACGCGCGGGTCTTCGACCTCGCCCGCTCGCAGGGTGCGGTCGGCGGCTACGTCCACCCATACGACCTCGATCCCGATCCGTCCGACACATCCCGCGCGCTGACGCATGCGCTTCCGGTGGACGCCGCGTTGGGCAAGGTGGACTACTACGAAGCGCTCGGTTTCGTGGACGATCCGATGGCGACGGCCATGGTCTGGTATCGGCTGCTCAACTGCGGTTTCCGGCTGCCGGCCGGCGCGGGGACCGACGCGATGGCGAACTTCGCGTCACTGCGGGGGCCGGTGGGGATGAACCGGGTGTTCGTCCGGAGCGGGGCCCCGCTGGAGCACCGGCGCTGGCTGGCCGCGCTCAAAGCGGGACGCAGCTTCGCGACCAACGGGCCGCTGCTCGAGCTCAGCGTGGAGGGACGCGGCCTGGGGGACCAGGTTGCGTTGCCGGACGGAGGCGGCGAGGTGACGGCGCGAGTGCGGCTTCGCTCGATCGTGCCGGTGGACCACCTGGAACTGGTGCGGAACGGCGAAGTAGTGCGCACCATCCCGCTCGAGGGCGATCGCACCTCGGCGGAGGCGGAAGTGAGGATACCGGTGGATAGGAGCGGGTGGCTGGTCCTGCGGGCGCGGAGCGACCGGGCGATCGAGCCGGTGCTGGATCTGTTTCCTTACGCGACGACCAGTCCGGTGTATCTGAGCGTCGGGGGCAGGCCAGCGCGATCGAAGAGGGATGCGGAGTACTTCATGGCGTGGATCGACCGGACCCGGGCCGCGGTGGAGCGGCATCAGGAATGGAACAGCGAGGGCGAGCGGCGGGAGGTGCTGGACATGCTGGCGAGGGCGCGGAGCGAGTACGCGCGGCGGGTCGGGAAGTGAGCCCATCATGACGGTAGGGGTATTCGGGTCAGCCGCATTGCTCGCGAGTCTGCTGGCATGCGGCGAAAACCGCGCCCCAGACGAGCGCCCCGACACCCGCATCGTCGTCGTCACCCACGGCCAGTCTTCCGACCCGTTCTGGTCCGTCGTCGCCAACGGCGCGAGCGACGCGGCGGACGCCCTGGAAGTCCGGGTCGAGTACCAGGCCCCGACCAGCTTCGACATGGTGCGGATGAGCCAAGTGATCGACGCCGCGATCGCGAGCCGGCCGGCGGGACTCATCGTCTCGGTCCCCGATGCCGACGCGCTCGGCGGATCCATCCGGGCGGCCGTCACCGCCGGCATCCCCACGCTATCGATCAACTCGGGTGCGGAGAGCTGGCAGCGGCTCGGACTGCTCGCCCACATCGGCCAGACCGAGTACAACGCCGGCACCGCGGCCGGTCGGCGCCTGGCGTCCGCCGGCGCCAGGCGGGTGCTCTGCGTCAACCACGAGGTCGGCAACGTCTCCCTCGACCTTCGGTGCCGCGGGCTCGGCGATGCCCTGAAGCAGGCCGGCGCGACCATGCAGGTGCTGGGCGTGAGTCTCGCCGACCCGGACGACGCCGTCCAGCGGATCAGGGGCGCCTTGCGGGGCGAAACCGGGATCGACG
>JACCSE010000572.1 GCA_013813145.1 Gemmatimonadales bacterium | reverse complement strand
GGCCTGGGGCTCGGAGGGGCGCCGGTGCTCTTTGCGAACGGGGTGTGCCCGCGCACAAGCACACAGTGCTCCGCTCGGGATGACGCGCGCGGGCCACGCTCTGGGCGGGATGACAGTGCGCGTGGGGCGCCCTGGCCGACGCAAGGCCGCAGGAGCCCTCCAAGCGCACGCCCCTGCCGGTCACGACTTGGTGCATATTTCGCCCGGTGCACCTGTACTTCCACGTCCCGTTCTGCGCCCGCCGCTGCAGCTACTGCGACTTCGCCATCGCGGTGCGACGCGTCATACCCTCGGACCGGTACGCCGACGCCGTGCTCAGCGAATGGACCCGGAAGCAGGATCATCCGGCCTGGGCCGACGCCCCCGAGGTGCAGACGGTCTACTTCGGGGGCGGCACTCCCTCGCGCCTGGATCCCACTGCCCTCGGACGGATCCTCGAGCGGATCGCGGCCGACCGGCCGATCGCTCCGGACGCGGAGATCACGCTGGAGGCCAACCCCGAGGACGTCTCCCCTCGCGCCGCCGCGGCCTGGCGCGGGGCCGGTGTCAATCGCGTGTCGCTCGGCGTTCAGTCGTTCGATCCCGCGGTGCTCGGCTGGATGCACCGCACTCACACGGCAGAGCAGGTGCCTCGGGCGGTGGCCACCCTGCGCGATGCGGGGGTGGCGGACCTGTCGCTCGATCTGATCTTCGGCCTGCCGGCGGCGCTGGGGCGCCGCTGGGACCAGGATCTCGCGGCCGCCCTCGCGTTGGAGCCCACCCATCTCTCGCTGTATGGGCTCACGGTCGAGGCCGGTACTCCGCTGGCCCGCTGGACCGAGCGGGGCGAGGTGACGCCGGTGGACGAGGAGCGCTACGCCGCGGAGTTCCTGGCGGCGGATACCGCGCTGACCGGGGCGGGGTATCGGCACTACGAGGTCTCCAACTACGCTCGCGACGGGCGCCGCGCCCGTCACAACGGCGCCTACTGGCGCCGGGCCCCGTTTCTCGGCTTGGGGCCCTCGGCGCACAGCGGCTGGGGACGGGAGCGCCAGTGGAACGTTCGGGAGTGGGTGGCTTACGACATCGCGGTCGGAAAGGATCTGGATCCGACCGATGACCGCGAGTGCCTGGATGATGGGGCAGTGGCTCTGGAGGAGCTTTATCTGGGGCTCCGCACCGCCGATGGGGTTCCGACAGGGTTGGTGGACCCCGGCAGCCTGGTGAGCTGGACCGCGAGCGGATGGGCGATGGAGGAGGGCGGCCGGGTGCGCCTCACGCCCGAAGGATGGCTCAGACTCGACGCGCTGGTGGCGTCGCCGGCTCAGGGTGGTCTGGCTACCGCGCTTCCGACCTACCCCGTAAGTCCTTAGATTTCCACGCTATGCCAGCGCCGGAACAATTGACCGAGCGGGAGTTGCGGGTGCTCGAGGCGGTCGTGCAGACCTACATCGAGACCGCCGAGCCGGCCGGGAGCCAGACTATCGCCCGGCGCTACGGGCTCGGCGTGTCGCCGGCGACCATCCGAAACACCATGAGCGAGCTGGAGGACAAGGGCTACCTGTTTCATCCCCATACCTCCGCCGGACGCATTCCGACCGACCGGGCCTACCGGGTCTACGTCAACGAGATCATGCGGCTGACCCCGCCGACCAGCCAGGCGCAGCACACCCTGCGCGCGGAGCTGATGGGGTCCCGGAACGCGGTGGAGGAGATCCTCCGGCGGGCGGCCCAAGTGCTCGGCGTGCTCACCCAGGAGCTGGGAGTGGCGGTGGCGCCGGCCCTCGACAAGCTGGTGCTGGAGCGGCTGGAGCTGGTGCAGGTCTCCTCGGAGCGTCTGCTCCTGGTGTTCAATCTCCGGAGCGGCGTCGTCCGCACGATCTTCGTGGAGGTGCCCAGCCGGCTGAGCCCGATCTCGGTGCACGAGGTCGCCCGGATCCTCAACGAGCGGCTCGCGGGGTTCAGCCTGCTGGAGATCCGCAACACCATCGGCGAGCGGCTCCGCGGGGCCAGCGACGGCGCCGGCGGGCAGGAGCTGCTCAACATCTTCATCGCCGAGGGGGAGGGGATCTTCGACCTGTCCAACGAACCCAACGCCGTGGTGCTCGGCAGCGCGCAGATGCTGGCGGAGCAGCCCGAGTTCGCCTCCAACTCCCGGATGCGCGAGCTGCTCCGGCTCACCGAAGGCCGCGACCTGCTCAAGCAGGCGCTGGCGTCGCGGCGGGCGCAGGGTCTCTCGATCACGATCGGAGCGGAGAACCCCGGCACCGCGTTCAGCGAATTCACCCTGGTCACCGCCTCCTACGAGGCGGGCGACCTTCGGGGAGTCATCGGAGTCATGGGCCCGACCCGGATGCCCTACGACAAGATCATCGGACTGGTGGAACACACCAGCCGCCTGGTGGAAGGATTGCTGGAGTGAGCGACTTCTACGCCCTGCTGGGCGTAACCCGCGAAGCGACCGAGGTCGAGATCAAGAAGTCCTACCGGAAGCTCGCCATGGAGTACCACCCCGACCGGAACTCCGCGCCGGAGTCCGAGGCCCGCTTCAAGGAGATCACCGAGGCCTACGAAGTCCTCCGCGATCCCCAGAAGCGGGCTGCCTACGACCGCTACGGCAGGGCCGGCGTGGGGGCCGGGGGCGGCGGCTTCGGCTTCCACCAGGTGGACCTCACCGAGGCGCTCAACATCTTCATGCGCGACTTCGGCGGGATGGGGGGATTCGAGTCCATCTTCGGCGGAGGGCGGTCGCGGCAGGACGCCCGGCGGGGCCAGGACGTCCGGGTCACGGTGAAGCTTTCGCTGGCGGAGGTCGCCACCGGGGTCAAGAAGACGGTCAAGCTCAAATCGGTGGATCGCTGCTCCAGCTGCTCGGGGAGCGGGGCCAAGCCCGGCACCAAGCCGGCCACCTGTTCCGCCTGCGGCGGTTCCGGCGAGGTGCGCCGCGCGGCACGGAGCATGTTCGGTCAGTTCGTGTCGGTCTCGCCGTGTCCCACCTGCGCCGGCGAAGGCACCGTCATTTCCCAGCCGTGCGAGGTGTGCCGCGGCGAGGGCCGGGTCCGCGCCGACAAGAGCGTCACCGTGGAAATTCCGGCGGGCGTCTCGACCAACAACTATCTCACCCTCCGCGGCCAGGGCGCCGCGGGGTCGCGCAACGGACCCAACGGCGACCTGCTGGTCATGCTCGACATCAGGCAGGACGACCGCTTCGAACGCCACGGCGACGACCTCATCTTCGATCTGAGTCTCTCGTTCTCTCAGGCGGCGCTGGGCGGAGAGTTCGCGGTGCCGACGCCGTATGGCGAGGAAAAGATCAAGCTGCCGGCCGGCACTCAGCCCGAGACCACGCTCCGGCTCAAGCAGCGCGGGCTCCCCGTGCTGGGACAGAACGCGAAGGGCGATCTGCTCATCCGGGTCCACATCTGGACGCCGGAGCGGATCACTGACGAGCAGGAGCAGCTCTTCCGCGAGCTTGCCAAGCTGGAGGGCGAGGCGCCCAAGCGGTCGCCGGGGTTCTGGTCCAAGCTCAAGGAGGCGCTGGGCGCATGACCTGGTGGGCGATCGACGTCCGGACCGCTCCCGACCGGCGGCAGTGGCTGAGCGCATGGCTGGTGACCCGGACCGGACAGGCGGTGGAGGAGCGGGACGACGGCACGCTGGTCACCTTCGCCGGTGACGAAGGCGCCGCCGATGCCCTCATCGCCGAGATCGCCGCGACCGCCGATAGTCCGTCGGAGACCTCGCGCCGCCCGCTGGGGGAGGTCGACTGGTCGGTCCGCTGGCGCGAGGGGCTGGGCCCGAGGACCTTCGGCCGGCTCACCGTGGTCCCGTCGTGGATTCCTGAGGCGGCGAGGCTGGGCCCGGCGACGGTAGTGCTGGATCCTGAAACGGCGTTCGGCAGCGGCGAGCACGGGTCCACTCGCGCGGCACTGACCCTGCTCGAGCGCCTGGTCCGTCCCGGCGACCGGGTGCTCGACCTCGGCAGTGGAAGCGGGATCCTCTCGATCGCCGCGGTCAAGCTGGGCGCGGCGCGCGCTATCGGGGTGGAGAGCGATCCCGAGGCCACGTCGGTGGCGGTCCGCAACGCCGAGCGAAACGGAGTCGCTCACCGCGTCCAATTCCTCGACGGCGAGGCCGGTGATCTCGCCCCGCTCGCGGGCCCCGCCGACCTGCTGCTCTCCAACATCCTCCGCAGCGTCAACACCACCCTGCTCCCGGCGATCCTCGCGTCCCTCCTCCCGGGCGGGGTCGCGATCTTCTCCGGCATGGAGGAGCCCGAGGCTCCGCTGTTCCTGCCGGCGCTCCGCGGGGCGGGGCTGGTCCCGGAGGAGCAGGTGGTGGACACGGGCTGGTGGGCGCTGGCGGCGCGGAGACCATGATCCGGCTACTGCTGGAGCGCGAGCAGGCGGCGATCGGACAGCGGGGCAAGGTCTCGGAGGGCGAGGCGCATCATCTGCGGGTGCGACGGGTGCGGGACGGGGAGGTGGTCTCCATCCGGGACGGCGCGGGACTGGTCGGCACCGGCCACTTGGTGCGGGTGGGGAGAGCCTGGGAGGTGGAGGTGGAGACGCTGGAGCGGAGGTTGGCTCCGCCGGATCTCACTCTCGCCGTCGGGTCCGGCGACCGCGAGCGGTTCACCTGGGTGGTCGAGAAGGCGGTGGAGCTGGGGGTGACGACGCTGGTGCCGCTGGAGACCGAGCACACCGCCGGCGTGGCGACGCGGGTGCGTCCGATGCACCTGGCAAAGCTCCGCCGCCATGCTCTCGAGGCCGTGAAGCAGTCGGGCAATCCGTGGACCTGCGCGCTGGAGACGCCGGTCGGGATCGATGAGTTTCTCAAGCGCGAAGTGGCCGGCCAGGCCTGGCTGGCCGATGCCGCCGGCGGCCCGCCGCCGGAGCAACTGAGTGGAGGCGGGTGCACGATCGTCGTCGGCCCCGAGGGAGGGCTCAGCGAGCGGGAACGGGTGACGGCGATCGAGGCCGGCTATGCTCCGGTCTCGCTCGGGCCCAATCTGCTGCGCTTCGAGACGGCCGCGGTCGCCGCGGCCGCGGTGGTCGAGGCGGCGAGACAACGGGGGATTCATGGCTGACTGCCTGTTCTGCCGGATCGTCGCGGGCGAGATCCCGGCCAAGATCGTGAAGCGCTCGGAAGACGCGGTGGCGTTCCGGGACCTCGATCCCCGGGCGCCGACCCACGTGCTGGTGATTCCGACCCGGCACATCGCGGCGGTGCGGGATGCGGGGGGGGAAGAGGGCGAGCGGGCGGTAGGGCGGGTGCTGGGCTTCGCGGCCGAGGTGGCGACGGAGCTGGGGTTGGATGCGGGGGGATACCGGCTGGTTACCAACACCGGGAAGGATGCCGGGCAGAGCGTGGATCACCTGCATTTTCATCTGCTCGGGGGGCGGAAGCTGAGCTGGCCCCCGGGGTGATCGCACGGTCGTCAATGGATGAGCGCGCGTTCGTCATCCTGAGCGAAGCGAAGGATCGCGCCGCCGGCCGTCATCCTGAGCGAAGCGAAGGATCGCTCCGCTCGCTCACCCGAACCACCCGTCCGACAGATCCCGCCACTCCGGATTCGCGGTCTCGATCAGCTCGATTTTCCTGCGCCGCAACCAGCCCTTCACCTGCTTCTCCCGTGTAATTGCGTGCGCGGTCCTGCGTCACCTCGTAGTAGACCAGTCGAACGATGCTATAGCGCGTCGTGAAACCAGATATCAGCCCCTGTTGGTGCTGCCAGATCCTGCGCGTCAGATCGCCGGTGACTCCGACGTAGAGGCGGCGAGTTCGGTTGCTGAGCATGTAGACAAAGAACCGCCGGGTGGTGCGCATGTGCGAGCCGATCCTTCGCTTCGCTCAGGATGACTGATCATGGTGGATAGCGATGCTAGCAAGACTCGCCCGCTCTGGGCGCGTTAGAGTGGCTCCGAGCCTTGCTGGACCGATAACCATTTTATTTCCCGCCGTCCCGCCGTCCCGCCGTCCCGCCGTCCCGCCGTCCCGCCGTCCCGCCCTTGTCCCACCCCCCGTCGTTCCCTAAATTCCCACCCCTGTACTATTTACGCCCACACCGGGCCGAGAGGGGTGATACACTGCATGCCGGAAGTCATCATTCACGATGACGAGAGCTTCGAGCGGGCGCTGAAACGGTTCAAGAAGAAGTGCGAGAAGGCCGGGATTCTGTCGGATCTCAGGAAGCACCGTCACTTCGAGAAGCCGAGCGAGAAGCGGAAGCGGAAGATGAATGCCGCGGTCCGCAAGAATCGCCGAGGCCCGCGTGTCCCCCGCGCTTGATGCAGCGGAAACCTTGCGGGCCGCGCTCAACGTGGCCCGGAAGGCGCAGGATAAGGACCGGACGCTGGTGCTGGGAACCATCCTCGCCAACCTGAAAAACCGCGAGCTCGAGCTTCGCCGCCCGCCCACCGATGACGAAGTGGCGGACGTGCTCCGGAGGGGGATCAAGCTTCGGCGCGAGGCGGTCGAGCAGTACGGGAAGGCCGGCCGGCAGGACCTGGCCGGTGTCGAGGAGGGTCAGATCCGAGTGCTGGAGGAGTTTCTTCCGCCCGCGGTCGATCCGGCCGAGATCCGCGCCGCTGTGCGTGAGGCGATCGCCGGCGGGGCCAAGGACGTCGGCAAGGTGATGGGCCACGTGCTCCCCCGGTTCAAGGGCCGGGCCGAAGGCAGGGTGGTCAACCAGATCG
>JACCSE010000568.1 GCA_013813145.1 Gemmatimonadales bacterium | reverse complement strand
GCTCCTGAGCGGCGCGATGCCGGCGCCGCCGCTCCAGGAGACGATGTGTCGTGTCCTCGCGCTCCCTCGCGAGGCCGGTACCGCGGAGGCCGAAGCGGCGCGCGATATCGTGGCGGCTCACCTCGCCGCGCTGGGGTATCGGGTCACCCCGCAACGCTTCCGCTTTCACCCCGGCGGGCTCCTCGCCTTTCCCATCTTCGGCGCCGGACTGGGCGGCCTCGCTCTGCTGCTGGTTCCGCTCCTCGCCTTCGGCGGGCCGCCCGGTTGGGGCGCCGGGCTCGTCCTCGTCGCCGGCCTCGGCGCCCTCGCGCTTCTGTCGCTCGGGATAGGCCTCGGCTGGCTCCCGCTCGGCGGCGAGACACGGGAGGATGCCAATCTCCTGGCCGTCCGCTCGGAGCGTCCGGTGCGCCGCTGGCTCGTGGCCCACCTCGACACCAAGGCCCAGCGTCAGTCCATGGCCGGCCGTCTCGTCGCCGTATGGGTCGTCGCCCTCGCGATCGCGGTGCTGCTGGCACTGGCGGCCGCGCGGGTCGGCGGACCGGTGCCGTTTGTCGCCGCCGTACCGGGCGCGCTACTCGCCGCACTCGCCGGCGCGCTTGCCGGGCGAGGACGTATCCGAGGGCGCACGCGCGGAGCCCGCGACAACGGCAGCGGGATCGCGGCCGCGCTTGCGGCGGCGGAGAAGCTGGAGGATCCCTCGGTGGGAGTGCTCGTCACCGGGGCCGAGGAGTTCGGCCTGGTCGGCGCGCGAGTCTTTGCCCGGATGGAAGGCTCGCGGCTCGCGGGTGTCGAGATCGTCAATTTCGACACCATCGACGGGGAGGGCGAGATCTACCTGGTGAGTCACGATCGCCGGGGCGCGCGGCTCGCGGCCGGGGAGGCACGCCGTCTTGCGGGGCTCGGACCAGCGGTGCGGGTCCGCCGGCTTCCGCTCGGCATTCTGGTGGACAGTCTGCCGCTCTCGCGCGCGGGAGCGGCGGCGATCACGGTCGGCCGGCTGACCTGGCGCACGCTCAGGCGAATCCACACTCCGGGCGACGTGCCCGAGGATCTCTCGCTGGAGCTCGCGGAGCGCATCGGCCGGGCGATCGCCGCGAATTGACCTTTGTTCGGGGCTTGGATACGTTTGCCCGAGGATTCCGGAGCCCCGCGAGGGGCTCTTTTTCGTTGAGCCTGGAGCCGACATGTTCGACGCGAGGACCACGTGCGTGGTGGTCGTCGGAGCCCAATGGGGCGACGAGGGGAAAGGCAAGCTGGTGGACGTGCTCGCCGAGCGCGCCGACTTCGTCGTGCGGTACCAGGGAGGAGCCAACGCCGGCCACACCGTGGTCATCGGCGATAGCCAGTTCATCCTTCGCCAGATCCCCTCCGGCATCCTGCACCCGCGGGTCACCTGCGTGGTGGGGAACGGGGTGGTGCTCGATCCGGAGACCTTCTTCAGCGAGCTGGACCAGCTCGCCGAGCGGGGAATCGACACCAGCGGGCGCATCTTCGTCTCCGACCGTACCCACCTCGTGCTTCCCTACCACAAACTCCTCGATGCGGCGAGCGAGCGGAGCCAGAAGATCGGCACCACCGGCCGCGGGATCGGGCCCGCCTACGAGGACAAGTACGGCCGGCGCGGCGTGCGGGTCACCGACCTCAGGCGCCTCGACTGCGCCCGGCCGATGCTGGCCGAGCGGGTCGAGCGGGCCAACCGGTTGCTGGAGATGATGGGAAGCGCAGACCGCGCGTCGGTCGAGCAGCACGTGGCGCTCCTCGAGCGCCTGGCGCCGCGGCTGCTTCCGGTCACCGCCGATGCCGGCCTCCTGGTGTACCGGGCCGTGCGCGAGGGCCGCCCCGTGCTGCTCGAGGGTGCACAGGGATCGCTGCTCGACGTGGACCACGGCACCTACCCGTACGTCACCAGCTCCAACACCACGGCGGGCGGCGCGGCGGTCGGGGCGGGAATCGGGCCCACCCTGATCCACGGCGTCCTCGGCGTGGTCAAGGCGTACACCACGCGGGTGGGCAACGGCCCGCTCCCGACCGAGGCGGCGAGCCCGCACGGTG
>JACCSE010000562.1 GCA_013813145.1 Gemmatimonadales bacterium | reverse complement strand
GGTCCAGGGCTCTTCCTCGATCTGGAGCAGGTCGGGATTGAAGTCGGCCAGGAGCCGGCGCAGCGCGCTCGCGCTCCAGTCCGGCCCTCGGACGGCGACGGGCACGGTGCGGACGCCGGCGTCATCGCCCCAGCCGGTCTGCTGCTGAGTCTGCAACCCGGGCGGGGTCCACCGGTCGGGCACGGCGACCGCGACGGCGACGCCACGGCCGGCCAGCGCTTTCAGCTTGCCGCGCGACGCGGGATCGGCATAGACCTGGGAGAGCAGGAGAGCGCGCAAGGGGTCCTTGGGTGGTGGATAGGGCTGTGGGCTATCGGCTATCGGTCCTCCCGAGCTGAGGCTCGGTGCGGCAAGACCGATAGCCGATAGCTGATAGCCGATAGCTGATAGCCCATAGCCAACCTCCAAGTATCACCGGAAACGACATCCCATCCAAGCCCTCGCGATACCGTTGACACCGGTCGCGACTCATGGTGAACTTGGCGTCATCCCATGCGCATTCTTCATCTGGCGAAATACTATTGGCCGCGCTCCGGCGGCATGGAGCGGGTGGTCCAAGGTCTGGCCGAAGGCGCGGCGAGTCTGGGCCATCAGGTCGAGGTGGTCGCGGTAGAGACCATCGGCCGGGCCGGCACCTCGGGGCGGCAGCGCTCCTCGGTCACGCGGGCGTTCTCGCTCGCCGCACTGGGGACTCAGGAGATCGCGCCCGGGTATATCGCCGCGGCCTGGAAGCGGGCCGACATCATCCACGTGCACCATCCCCACCCGCTCGCCGACGTCGCCTGCCTGATGCGGGCCCGGCGGACCCCGGTCGTCGTCACCCAGCACGCCGACTCGCGCCGGTCGATCTATCTGCCGGCGACCCGCCTGGTGCTCCGCCGAGCCGCGGCGGTGGTGGTGCCCAGCCGCGCACATCTGGCGCTCTCCACCGAGCTGGTGGGGCACGAAAGCAAAGTGGAGGTGATTCCCTTCGGGATCGACCAGCGGCGCTGGGAAGTGGTGCCGCCGCCGCCGCCCGGCGCGCCACCGCGGGCGATCTTCATCGGCCGGCTGGCGCCGTACAAGGGACTCGACGTGCTGCTCAAGGCGCTGGAGCGGGTGCCGGACCTGCGGCTGGACATCGTGGGCTCCGGTCCGGAGGGTCCTCGGCTCCGCACGCTGGCGCAGGCGCTGGCGGTGGCCGATCGGGTGCGCTGGTACGGCGAGTATCCCGACGAGGACCTGCCGCGGCGCATGGCCGACGCCGACTTCCTGGTGCTCCCCTCGGTCACGGTCGAGGAGATGTTCGGGCTGGTGGTGCTGGAGGCGATGGCGGCAGGGCGGCCGGTGCTCACCACCGCGGTGCCGAGCGCGGTGCGCGAGGTCAACGTGCCCGGGGTCACCGGGCTCGAGGTCCCGCTCCGGGACGTGGCGGCGCTGGCGCAGGCGCTGGAGACGTTGTGCCGGGATCCGGAGCGGCGGCGGCGGATGGGGGAGGCGGGGCAGCGGCGGGTGGCGGAGCGGTTTACTCAGTCCGCGATGGCGGAGAAGCACGTGGGGTTGTACGAGAGAATTTTGGGCGAGAGGCGCTAGCGCTCCCGCAGCCCCGACGGCAGCCGCGGCGAAGAGAGCAGACCGGCGAATACCTCCCAACGGCGGGCGGGGTCCCGCCCTCCATGCCGCTCCACGTACTCCCGCACCAGATCCTCGCCCAGGTTGTAGTTGATTACGTAGCTGCGATAGGTGTCGAAGAAGCGGATCCGCTGGCGGGCCCTGGCCGGCTCCATGAGGGCGTACCGGGTGAGCCAGTCGGCGGCGGCCGCGGCGTCGATCTCTCCGTTCAGGTAGCCGCGGGCGGCCTCGTTCCCGGCGTAGGCCAGCTCCTTCTGCAGCGCCATGACCCGGTAATACTTCTCCGCGTCCGAGCGATCAAGGCCCGCGAGCGGGAAGAGCCGATCCCGCTCGTACGCCACCCGTTCGTCTCCGGGAAACGCCATCGCGATGCCGTAGTTGGCGCTTCCTTCGGCGATCAGCGACTGGGGGCTGAAGAGCGGATAGACCGAGAACTCCAGCCACCCGCGCTCGCGAACGAGGTGCTGCTCCAGCAGCGCGTTATAGACGTGGTGCCCGGGATAACCCTCGTGACACGCCAGATCTACCGCGCGGTCGATGAAGATCGGCAGGTCGGTGTTCACCTGGATGACGCTTCGATAGCCCCCCTTGTACCAGTTGTAGCCGCTCCACGGCTTGTCAGTGACGTACTCGACCGTGAAGCTCTCCTCCGCCGGAAGCTGGAGGTGGCGGACGGTGCGAGCGCGGCACTCGGCGACAGCGGCGCGGAATACGGTGTCGAGTCGCTCCCGGGGGATGGCGAACCGGGTGCGGTAGGCCTCGAAGCGGGTGGGGACGGGACCGGTGCCGGGCAGCTCGCGTTCGAGGCGCGCCAGCACCTCCTTGAAGTGGGCTTCGCCGAGTGTGGGGGCGACCGCGTCGTAGAGCAGGCTCGATTCCTCGCCGAAGGGGAACTTTTTTCCGGCGAGGAAGGCGAGGCGAGCGTCCATGGCGCGGAGCTGCTTGCCGAGGTACTCGTGACGGAGCACGGCAAGCGTATCCGCCGACTGCGGGAGAGCCGTGACGAGGTCGGCTTGCAGCGCGCGGACCCGGGCACCTATGCTGTCCAGCGGGAGGCTGTCGGACTCCGCGGCCTGGCGCCACTCGGGCGGTCCGTAGTAGGCGTCCACGTAGTCGGGATCGTGCCGGCCGATGGCGAGGACGAGGCGGACGTAGGACTCGGCGATGCGGTTCATCGGGTCGGCGGCTCCTTCCGGGCGGGACTCGGAGGAGCAGGCGTAGATGAAACCGGCAAGGAGAAGCATGAGCGCGGGCACGGCTGCAACTTCGCCGGGTCGTACTGAGGGCGCCAGCGTCGCAACGGGCATTGCTTGCCGAACCCGCGTAAGCGGGTGAATTTCCGGCCGTGCGGGTCTATCCTGGGGATGGACAACCATGAAAGCATCAACCGTAGCCCGCTGCGCCTTGGGCGCCGTCACCGCGCTTCTATTCGCCTGCGGCGAGGGACCTACAGATCCCGCCTCCCAGCGTCCTGGCCTCGCCATCACGGGCACCGACCCTGCGCCCTCCGCACCGGGGATCTTTCTCGGCACCGCGGTGAGCGGCACCGCGTGCGCCAACGGCTCACAGGCAGACACCGACCAGGATGGGCTGGCCGACGTCTGCGAGAACGCTCTAGCGGCAGCATTCGCCCCCCAGCTGGCCTATGCTGCCAGCGACCGGACCGGCCGGGAGCCGCGCTGGGCGGCACGGCCCCTGGGCGCCGGCAAGGTGCGCATAGCGTACCTGCTCTCGCTCTACTCTGACGACGGGACCTACCGTTGCTCCCTCGGCCGCATCCTCTGCGGAGGCCACTACGGCGACTCGGAGACGATCGTGCTCGACGTCTCCTACAACGGGACCAGCCGGCACTGGGTGCTGCACCTGGCGATCTTCTCGGCCCACGGCGTGTACAACGTCTATCCGCGATTTTTCTCCGCCTATCCGAGCATGAACTTCCCCGATAAGAAGGGCGGCTACCCCAAGGCCTTTGTGGCCCTCAGAAAGCATGCGCTCTACCGGTCGGACACCGAGTGCGACGATGGCGAGCTCGGCCTGGACGAGTGCAAGGCGGATACCTATCAGCGGATCGCCGCCGGCCGCGCGCTCGGCATCGGCAGCCGCGGCCGTCACACCGAGGCCCAGGACTGTGTCCAGAGCACGGTCTTCCCCTCGAGTACGGTGAGGGAGTGCTACTGGACCGTCCGGGAATTCGGAGGCTGGCAGGCAAAATCGCCCAAGGCGGGGGCGTACAGCTCTATCCTCGGCTTTTTCGGGTTCTAGTCCGGGGAATGGCAGCGCCCAACCGATAATCCTGAGCCATGTTTCGCTGCCTCCCTCAGGGGCACTGCCGAGCCGCAGTTAGCCGAGTCGCCTCATGTGAGCTTGCTGCCCTTCCCCTCGGCCCCACGTGGTTATGGGACCGTGACCAGCAGCCCGAGAGGTTATAGTTGGACTCATTCCGGCGCTTCCGACTGAAACTCAGCCATGAAAACGAAAGAGGCAGGATGAAAATCGATCCCCGGTTGCTTGGATCCGCTGCGCTCGTGCTGGGCCTGACTGGAGCTGCACCGGGTTCGCGGGATGCGACCACCCCGACGGGAGCGTGTGGGCTGATCACGCGGCAGGAAGCCGCGACGGCGCTCGGCGCACCGGTCCCGGCCGGTAGCGAAAAAGTCATGGACGTTCCGATGGAGGGGGGCTCCATCAAGGCGCAGTATTGCTTCTATGGACCGGAGGTGGTCGTCGCGCGATTCGAGCTCGGGAGCAGCGCGCAGACAGTCTTCGGCCAGTACCGGCAATCGCTTGCGTCCCAGCCGGGCTACCAGACGGTGAACGACGTCGGCGATGAAGCATTCGTCGCCAAGGGTCAGCTGGCCGTTCGAAAAGGACAGACGGGCCTCATCATCGACGTGGGGCAGGCTCGGGGTGGTGGTGCCACCGAGCTGGAGGCCGAGAAAACGCTGGGGGCCCACGCGCTCGGCCGTATCTGATCAAAGACACTCTGCTCTGGCGGTGCGCTTGAACCAAAGGGCCGGGCTACTTGCCGGGCCCTTCGGCGTAGCACCTCGCTCTCCCTGCTTCCCGAGCAATCGGTCGAGCGCGGCCCCACGGGCTCCGATCTCGTTTTCCGGCCCAACGCCAAGCGGCGATGCCCCTTGAGATCGGCTTGAGGTCCGGAGGCGATTATGAAGCCGTCACATGGCCCAGCCGTGGGCAGGCTGCGGCAGCACCCCCAACGAGTGTCACGACTCCCGAGCACTGCCCCCTGGGCCGCTCGCCTGAGCCGCCGACGCTCCTCGACGAGATAGGACGGCGCTTCATGCTCCCCCCCGACTGCCTTCCGTCAGTGCCGGCTTCCCGGACGCGCGGTGCGCGGGGACCCCGGCTCGCGCGCCGCGTCGCTCCCGCGCTTACCCAGGTTCTCCTGGTGGCCCTTTTGGCCTGCCAGGAGGACGCTGGGTCACCCACCGGACCAGAGCCTACCCCAGCGCTCGACGTCACCCCCGCCGGGGTGCTGTCGTTCCGCCAGGTGAGCGCGGGCAATGGCCTGAGCAGCGATGGCCACGCCTGCGGCGTGACGACCGATGACCGGGCCTATTGCTGGGGCGCCAACCTCTGGGGCCAGCTCGGCATCGGTACCAGCACGGGACCGGAGGACTGCGGGAACCCCTGCAGCACCCGGCCGGTCGCGGTCCTGGGTGGGCTCCGCTTCCGCCACGTGAGCGTGGGAAGCCGCTTCACTTGCGGGATCACGAGGGACGACCGGGCCTACTGCTGGGGGAGGAACTTCGAGGGCCAGTTGGGCGACGGCACCCAGACCATGCGGCTCACGCCGGTGGCAGTAGCCGGCACGCGCCGGTTC